>JAJYAS010000011.1 GCA_021779415.1 Bacillota bacterium | reverse complement strand
CGGCGGGAGATTGGGAAAAGTTAACGTATGCGCTGGCTTATGGAGCGGATGCGGTGTATATGGGCGGTCAGGCCTTTGGATTGCGTGCTTTTGCGGGGAATTTTGGCGTCGAGGAAATGAAGCAGGCGGTTGAATGGACCCATGAACTGGGTAAGAAGATTTACATTACGGTCAATATTTTTGCTCATGAACCAGATTTTGAGGAGCTTCCGGTTTATTTAAAGCAGTTGGAAGGGTTGGGCGTCGACGGGGCTATCGTCTCCGATCCTGGGATTATTGCCATGGCGCAGGAAGTCGCTCCTCGGCTGCCTTTGCATTTAAGTACCCAGGCAAATAACACAAATTCATATTCAGTGCGATTTTGGCTTAAGCAAGGTATAGAGCGGGTTGTTCTTGCTCGAGAGCTGACGCTTGAAGAACTTAGAGATATGCGTTCCAAGGTGGATGGAGGACTGGAGATCTTTATCCATGGCGCGATGTGCATGTCTTATTCCGGTCGATGTTTATTAAGTAACTATTTGACAGGGCGGGATGCGAACCGAGGGGAATGCACTCAGCCCTGCCGTTGGGGTTATGCCCTTGTGGAAGAAAAGCGGCCGGGGGAAGTCTTCCCGATTGAGGAAGATGAACGAGGGACGTATGTTTTTAACTCGCATGATTTATGCCTCTTACCCTATCTGCCCATGCTGAAGCCTGTTAACCTTGACAGTTTTAAGATCGAAGGACGGATGAAAAGCGTTCAATATGTCGCCAGTACGGTCAAGGTATACCGGGAAGCGATCGATACTCTGTGGGATGAGGGGGAGGAAGCCTTTCAAGCGAAGCTTCCACAGTGGTTAGAAGAGATGGATAAAGTCAGTCACCGAGATTATTCAGCAGGGTTTCTCTTCGGCAAACCGGGAGCCAAATCGCATAATTTGAAGTCCTCCCATTATGTGAGGGATTATGATTTCGTTGGGGTAAGTCTGAAGGAAGAAGAAGCTGAAGCGTTTTCAGCTTCAGCTCCCTTAGAGGAACATAAGGGACAAACGGCCTGGATTGAGCAGCGCAACCACTTTCAGAGGGGAGAGGTTTTGGAAGTTCTCACTCCGAGAGGAGAATCGTGGTCGTTTGAAGTTACGGAAATGTGGGATATTGAGGGAAAGCCAATAGATGTAGCTCGCCATGCACAGCAGAAGATCAGGATGACGGTGCCAGAGAAGGTGTTGCCCTATAGTATTTTGCGTAGGGCGAAGAGAGACAAGAATTAAGCTAGATAAAGGGGGACAAGGGAATGGAGTCCGCTTCCATGACCCAGAGAGAAACCGAGTTAGGTTCTTCGTTTGCAGATGCAGATGTTGTAGTAAAAGCGCGCTTGGAACGGGTGGAAATGCAAATGTTAGATAAGCTTGTCGAAGGCTTAGGCCATTTAGGCATTGTCACAACGACGAACAAAGCGCTTGGAGAAGTCATGATTCAAACGACGAAGTACTGTTGGCCAGAGTTGAAGAAGGCCATAGAGAAGATGCCGTTTGAGATAGAATTTATTTAAAGAATAGTTAAGATTAAGGGGAGAATAGCTGATGAATTTTCCAGAAGTACAGAAGGATCTTGATATGAACTTATATGCCAATACTGACCTCATCATCAAAGCCCGCATAGATCGGTCGGAAATCCAAATGTTATGTAAACTTGTTGAGGGGCTGGGCCATTTGGGTATTGTGACAACGACGAACAAAGAATTAGGGGAAGTCATGATTCAAACGACGAAGGACTGCTGGGTAGAGTTGAAAAAGATACTAGAAAAGATGCCTTTGAAGATTGATTATATTTGAAACAATTAAGAAGAAGGAACTCGATTCGAGTTCCTTCTTCTTAATTGCGATTCTTTAATCTGGGTCATGCGTAACACCTCAAGTAATCTTTTCTTATAGTCTTCCTTCAGGTACTGTGGTCTGAAATTCCAAGTGGATCACAAGGTTGGTGCAAACATCCCGGTTATACAACTGACCGTGGTGATTGGTAAAATACAGAAGTTAATTCGACAAAATATACTTATTTGTGTATGTAAATGATTACAATAGCATTATTTATACAAATAATGCTATTATCCATTGACGTTTGACAAAAAAGTAGATAAACTATTTTATAGAGGGAATATTTATTAATAGAATGATTTGATCGTAGTTGTTGATTTAACAAATGAGAAGAAATACATAAAAGAGAGTGATGGATTGGATGCGTGAAATGATTAAACGAAAAAAAAATGAGGGCTTTACCTTAATTGAACTTATGATTGTTATTGCGGTAATTGGAATTTTGGCAATCGTGTTGATTCCGAAGGTTGGGGTAATTAAGACACAAGCTAAGTCTGCTGGAATAGATGTGAATATGCGGACGGTGGAAGGTTATGCGCAAAGTAGGATTACTAGTTGGGCTGGTGCAAATAACGCAGGAGGAACAAGTCAAGCAAATGTTGCTTCAGATTTTGCAAGTGCCCTAACTGGAGGCACTGACAAGACGGCAAACCCATTTTCAGGGAATACTTCAGTGTTGAATGAACTTGCTGGACAATCGTTAGGGACACAACCTGCAGTATTTATTACTGGTAATGGAGGTTATGGGGCAACCGGATATACAAATCTCAACTTAGCAGGCACGATAGTTATTATTCCTGATTCAACGGTTATATCGGGAAATGGAATTTCCATTTATGCGTTTGACAATGCAGGAAGAGTAATGCCAGATAAGACAATTCGTATTACGCCATAATGTTAATACGTATGGACTAAATAATATATAGGAAAAGGGTGTTTACCAAAACACCCTTTTCCTATATGCATAAGTAAATCGGAGAGGAGGAATCCCCATGGCCCTACGACAAGAACGCAAACGTCTCGGAGAGATACTCATCGCAGGTGGTGTGATTTCTTGGACACACCTAGAAGAGGCTCTTGCAATGCAAAAGTCTCTTGGGCTTCGTTTGGGCGAGGTCTTAATCAAACAAGGACTTGTCACAGAAGAGGACATACTGAGAACGATGCAAAGCCAGCTAGGGCTTCCTTCTATTGATCTTGACCGCCTAGTCGTGCCCGAACAAATTCTCCGGTTACTGCCGGAGAACGTTGTTCGGAAATATGCGGTCCTCCCCGTGGAAATGAGTAATGCCCAACTTATGGTGGTTATGAGCGATCCGACCGACTATTTTGCGATTGATGACTTGCGACTTGCTGCAGGTATGATGGTTAAGCCTTGTTTAGCTAAAAAAGGGGATATTCTTCGGGCTATAGATCGCTTTTATGGCAAGAGTGAAGCGGAAAAAGCGGCCCGTGACTATGCGAAACAATTGGGCTTGGCTCCAGTTGCTGCGACGTCCCAAGTGGCGGCTATTGGCGTTTCAGGGATGGAAGTCGTGAATGAGGAATCAACCCCTGTCATTAAATTTCTGAACACAATTATCGAGAATGCGGTCAACAATCATGCCAGTGATATTCATATCGAGCCCATCGATGAAGAACTTCGGGTGCGCTTTAGGATTGATGGCGTGTTACGGGAGATTATGCGTACCCCGATCAGTATGGGGGGGCCGGTCGTTAGCCGGGTAAAAATTATGGCCGATCTTAATATTGCCGAACGGCGCATACCGCAAGATGGTCGGATTTCATACCTGGTGGCGGGGAAAACAATTGACTTCCGGGTGTCCACAACGCCTACAATGTATGGGGAAAAAGTTGTTTTGCGTATTTTGGATAAATCCAGTGTAATACTAGAGACGGAAGCTTTGGGACTAGTCGGGAAAGATTTGAAAACCTTTGCAGAACTAATCTCAAGGCCTTATGGTATTGTTCTAGTTACCGGACCAACGGGAAGTGGGAAGACGACCACTCTTTATACGGCCTTGAATCAGTTAAATGTACCGGAAAGAAATATTGTAACCCTTGAAGATCCAGTTGAGTTTAACTTTAAAGGGGTTAATCAGATGCAGGTAAATCCCAAAGCTGGGCTTACGTTTGCAACGGGACTCCGTTCTCTTTTGAGGCAAGACCCGGACATTATCATGGTGGGCGAGATGCGGGACAATGAAACGGCACAAATTGCTGTGCGCTCAGCATTAACGGGTCATTTGGTGTTATCAACCATTCATACCAATGACGCAGCCAGTTCGATTACGCGTTTAATAGATATGGATATTGAGCCTTTTCTGCTTTCTGCCTCAGTTGTTGGAATTATTTCCCAAAGACTTGTCCGGCGCATCTGTCCACAGTGTGTGACGCAGTATGAGGCAGGACTTAAAGAGCATGTGTTACTTGGAATTACAGAGGATGCTGAGCTTGTCTTACAAAAAGGGCAGGGGTGCTCTTACTGCAACGAAAGCGGGTATAAAGGCCGGATTGCCATCTTTGAGATCATGTCAATTACAGCAGGACACAGACAACTTATTGATCGGCGAGCAACGGCGGATGAAATACGCAACTATGCAATTGACCAAGGGATGACGACCCTCAAGCATGCTGCCACAAGGCTGGTTTTAGAAGGAATCACGACCGTGGATGAACTCCTGCGGGTTACTTATGTGAATGAATAAGGCTGAGGTGAACGGCAGCAATGCAATATAGCTATAAGGTTATCAATGAAGAAATTCGTGTAACAGAAGGGGTATTAGAAGCGCCTGATCTGGAGTCCGCGAGACGACTGATTCTCCAGAACCGTTGGCAAGTTATTTCTTTGGAGGAAGTATCCGGTCTTAATAGTTTGCTTTCCTTGGGATTTAAAAGCAAGGTTAAGTATGAATCCATTGCCGCTTTTTGCACTCAAATGGCGATGATGATTCGGTCCGGAGCCAATTTAGTTCGGGGTCTGGATATTCTTCAATCTCAGATGGAAGATCGACGTCTCAAAGCAGTCGTGGCAACGATTCACCGCGGTGTAAGCCGAGGAAGTTCATTATCCGTGGCCATGCGAGAATGTCAAGGAGCACTGCCGGAGCTACTGATTAATTTGGTTAGTGTCGGTGAGGAAAGCGGGAGTTTAGATTCGGTCCTGACAAGTATGGCAGAGTACTATGAACGAGAAAATTTTATCCGCAAAAAGATTACCAGCGCAGCCGTTTATCCAGTGGTTCTAACGGTCGTCCTTATCGGACTTGTGATTTTCTTTATGACGTTTATTCTGCCGGAAATCACTGATCTCATGAAGGGAAATGGGCAAAGTCTACCTGCACCTACTCAGATGATTGTTGATGCGTCTGGTTTTCTAAAGAGTAGAGGCATATACCTCTTACTCAGCATTGTGGCACTTGTTGTTTTTTTGACTAGGGTTTTCAAGATTCCAAAGTACCGCTTTTATTGGCATACTTTCCTTCTGCATATCCCGCTTTTGGGAAAAAACATGAAGGATGTCATCATTGCCCGCTTCTCCAGAACCCTTGCCTTGTTTATACATTCATCTATTCCCATAGTGCCGATTCTGAACTCCCTCGAAAACATTGTGGGCAACGAAGTTCCTAGGTTAGCAGTTACGCGGTCAAAAGATCGGATTATTCGCGGGGAGACGATGGCAGTGGCCTTCGGACTGGAATCCTTCTTTGATCCCCTCGTTATCCAAATGATGTCGATAGGGGAGGAGACCGGACGGTTGGAAGAATTAATGGTGGAAGTGGCCAATCACTATGATAAGCGAGTGGAGATTGGAATTACGCGTTTAGTGGCTTTGGTAGAACCAATTTTTACGATTATCATTGGGGTTTTTGCAGGGGGATTAATTATTGCCATTGCCTTACCCATTTTCAACATGGCGAGTGGAGTCAAATAAAACGGGAGGATCTTCATGAGGGACGTGCTAGAACTACCCGTTCAGCGGACAAGATATTTAGGCTTTACCTTGATTGAGGTGATGTTGGTCTTAGCAGTGATGGGCATCTTAGCCGTGGTGACTGTTCCTAAATATCAAGCGTTAATTGATCAGATTCATCTGGATTCTTCAGCCCAGATTGTAACAGGGCGATTAAATTACGCTAAGCAACTGGCGATGGACTATCGCAAAACAATTTATGTTGTGTTTAAGGGCAATACGATTCAACTGTACGATCAGAGTTATCTGCCGATAGGAGATCCACAGTCTTTTGATATTGGGGTAACTTTTAATCAAGTACAGAGTCGGGGTCTTAATCCAATTGCTAATGGAGCGGAACCATTTGGACAGGGGTTGTCTTATAATAATCAAGGTTTTGTGTTGGCCACCGGGGGAAACCTAGGTTTTGCGGCTAATATTCTCTTAACGAGTACACGGTCAGGGCGATCTGTCAGCATCAACCTCGGCGCAGGTACTGGATATGTGACTACTTCCTGGCCTTAAGGTCAAGATGAGCGTTGCGCAAAAGGGGGCGTGGTTGATGAAGAGTTCGAGAGAACAGGGAATGACCTTGCTAGAAGTGGTCATAGCCTTGGCCATCTTCATGATTGGGATTGGCTTTCTCGTTCAAAGCGATGCTGTGTCATACCGCTATCGAGCTCAGCGGGAACAACGCCAGCAGATGCTGTTTTATGCGGCGGGACAGATGGAGGCGTTTCTCCAGGGACAAACAGTGTCAGGAGATCATGCTCCCTTCACGAATTATACGGTTCAAACCAACATCACACCTGTTCCAGGAAATTCCCATTTGGAGCAGGTTCAACTCATGGTATCTTCCAGTTCCGGTTCTGGTTCAATCTATGCTCCGCTTCCGGTAACTCTCTATGGGTACAGGGTGAAGCCATGAGAAACTATAAATGGTTTAAGATGAAGAAGGGTTCCAGCGGATTCACCTTGTTGGAATTGATGATCGCCATTTCCATCTTTGGATTCTTGATGTTCTATATTTCCCAATTGCTGCGCCAAGAAATACGTATGTACAGTGCAGCCACTCATCAAAATGAAGTGCAGCAAAAAGCAAGGACAGCCATGATGCATATCCTTGATGAGGTCCGATTACATCCCTTTACGTATTATTCCTCAACTCCAGACAGCGGTGTCTACTATTATGACTCCGTTCAACAGGGGAATATTGAGTGTTTGATTGATGTCACGCCGGCAGATCTGAGTAATCTCCCTTTAGGGACAGAACTTTATTATGATTCACCTAACCACAGTATACGGTTTCGTGACAATCAGAATAACCCGAATAATCCTTATCTCGTTTCAGATGAGATCTACTCTATAAGCATTCTGCCGGTGAATGGAGATGTGCATTTTGTGAAAATTGATCTTGTTGCAGGGGATCCGAGCACACCTCAGACCTTTGAACTTTTAACATGGGTACGCTTATATTAAAGGGAGGAGAGTCTATGCGCGAAAGAGGATCAGCCCTCCTGATGTCAGTGGTTGCGGTCATGGTGTTACTCTTAATCTCTGGGGCTTTCTTTTCAACGATAATTTATCAGTCTAAGCTCGAAACATCAGAGGAAAAGGCCTTGAAGGCATACTATTTAGCTGAAGCAGGGGTTAATTATGAAATTGCAGCAGTCCTTAATAGTCGTATTGCACCTTCACCGCCATTGTTGCCTCAATATACGCCCGTCTTGGTACCTTCTCCTTTTGGAACGACTTATGGTGGACAATTTAGCGTCCAGTGGGTTGATGATGCTAATACCTACACCTTTACCGTCACAAGCGACGGAACTTATCAAGGGATTACGAGGACATTGAAAGAACAGTATAAATATCCTTTAGCGCCCTTGTAAAGTAACCCACCCTGATAAGAATTTCGGTCTTTTTGGTATACTTAGATCCCATAGGAGGGAGGTTAGAGCAGTGAGAAAGAAGAAAACCAAGTTAATCATTACCCTGGTTCTATTTGCGGTTATTCTTGCTCTCGTGGGTATTGCTCTGGCCGATAATGGAAATAACGGTGGTAATAATGGTAATAACAATGGTAATAACAATGGCAATGGTGGGGGCAAAGACTTTCTTATAATAGATAATTCGACCTTTAATAAGGATGGGGTGGTTCATGATCAAACGGTAAATACCCCGTTCAATGTCTATATCTATGTGACGAACCCTGGCGAAGCGCAGGAATTTCCGCCAATTAACCCTGTTGATGTCTCGGTTGTCTTAGTAGAAGAGGATTATAGTAATAATAGAATTTCATTAGGGAATGTTACTATTCCTGCAGAGGGTCATGGCGTATTGACGAATGTGATCTATGCTAAAACCGGACAGGTACATATTGAAGTCACAGGAATTCTAAAGGGTAAAACAACCACAGGGGTTAGCAATTCTTTTATTGTCAAAGCAGCGAATAAGCCTAACTCGTTTTATTTAGAAGGATATCAAAACTATAACTACCAAACCGGTCAATTTTCTCTTCCGTTGAATGCTCCTGATACAAACTCCCCCATAAAATGTATTGCTGGACAACCGTTTTACCTCAAGGTGACGGCTCGCAATGCGGATGGCAGTGTATACACGCCTACTTATTACAATACTTCAGGAAAAACCAACGTGACAGGCTCGATTACAGCGGTGGATGCTTCGAACACACCTTATGGATCCCAAATTTTTTCGACAATCGGTTCATTAACGGATGTACCCAATAACGCTGGGATTGGTATGGTACAAGCTCAATTTAATGATGTCGGAATCATTCATCTCCAGTTTAATAATAATCTACAGGTAGCCTCTGCTTCTGATTTTGTTGGACGTTTTTACCCAGACCATTTTACGCTTGTCAGTACACCAAACTATCCGGTCCTTCAATTACGAGTTGATCAAGGGGTGAGCACCTCGAGCAGTTCTTGGGGATACCTTGGGGAAACGATGCAAGTAGACATGACGTTAGAAGCGCGTAATAGGAATGATAAGTTGACTCCTGGGTATGCAGGAAATTTCGATAAGTTTATAGCTGGATCAACTGGCTGGAATCCAACGTTCAAAGTTGGGGGAATGGACGATACTTCCCGACTCAATTTACTTTCTTCTTCTGGAAATTTTAGCAATGGTCGTGCAATATTGACCAGTACGATGACCATTGCTAAAAGTAGTTCGTTACAGAGCCAGGAAGTAATATCCAACTTTACTCTGTCTGTGAACCCGGCAGATTCGGATGGAGTGCGTCTTAATACCGGCGCAGTTCAAGCTCTGGTATCATCCGTAGCTCCTCCCTATACGCTCTATGGTGGTCGACTTCATGTTAGCGGTGGGTACTATACTCAAGCAACGGTCAACGTGCCGGTAGCTGTAGAACGCTGGGATGGAAGCAAGTTTGTGGTTAATACGCTTGACTCTCAGACTTCGGTAACATCAGGGGGATTTACTGAAGCGGGTGGAACGCCTGACGTCTTAATAATTGCTGGAAGCCCATTCTCGTTTCAATCTGGGACAGGCAATCTGACGGTCAAGAATAACGGAGGGAACAACATTACCCGGACATTAGGTCTTCAAAATGGGACGTATCCTTCTTATCTGGACTTTATTTCTGGGACGCTTGCCTGGGGACAGCTCGTGCAACCGGGTGGTCCACCACTAGGTGATGGGGGAATTATTTGGGAGAAAGAACAGCTGCTGCCATAACGTTGGTTTATTTTGACGGCTTATAGATTTTGGTTGACAAAGACTTGGATAATTTGGATTTAAGGGAGATTACGACGAAGTGTTCAAACAAAAACAATGGTTAGCAGTCGTACGAGGGAACCACTGGGTTGTTGCCAAAGTGGCTCGCCGTAAGTTCAAACTGGATATTCTTCGCTTGTCTGAATTTCGCGTAGAAAGGGAATATGCACCCGATGATGCTCAGGAGCAATTGCTCTCGCAGAAAACAACGGCTTCGCTAAAAGAGTGGTTACATAAAAATCGTGTTCCAGTCAAAAAACTTCGGTTTGCTGTCTCTTGCCCGGGAGTGATTACTAGGATGATCACTCTACCGCTCATGCATGCCCAAGATTTAGATCAACTATTAACGGAACAAGTGGAGCAGTATTTTACGTTGAATATTTCGGATTATGTTGTAGATTATAGAATATTGGAACGGTTTAAAGAGGATGGGGAAATACGTCAACGGGTTCTTCTGGCCGCTCTGCCAAAGTATCAGTGGAAAAAGTTGTGGTCAGAGTGGGAAGACATCGGGTTCAGACCTAAAGTGGTGGATTTAGCTGCCGATGGGTTAGCTCGGTTATATTCTCAATTAGCTCTAAGCGCGAAGAATAAAAAGAACAAGGCTGAGTTGGAGGATCCTCTTGATTTGGCGATTGTTGAACTGAGCGAAGACCGAGTGGAGTTTGTTCTCTTAGAACATGGCGTGTTGTTTCTGTATTCGGATTTAGAGGTTTCTTTACAAGGATTACATCAAGTTGCGATAGCCGTGAATGTTACTTCCCGAGAACCTGGGGATGGGCAAGGGGAAGAGGCGCAGGGTCCAGATTTGCAGACAATGAGTTTGAATGAATGGGCTAAAATGGAGACAGAGACGACTTTGGGAAATGTGCTGCAGTCGGTATCTGAATTTTTTAGCTTTTTTGCGGCACGACATTTTGGAAAATCCATTGATTGTATCTATTTGACGGGAGAATACGCGAATCTCCCCTTCTTGCAAGAAATCTTCGAGGCGAATCTAGAAATAGATACCCAGGTGGGTTTCCCGAATGGTTGGTGTCCTCGGTTTAGCAGAGGGGTAAGAACTCAACAGAAAAACTGGATGAAGTATGGCAGCCTTTATGGTTTGGCCTTGCGGGAGGGCTAGATGAAGGAAAAGAAGGAGTTTAATTTTGCTCAACGATGGGTTGACGGACTGATCCGAGAAAGTAAGAGCCCAGCCAAATGGAAAACTCAAGCCGTACTTTGGGGAACAGGAAGCCTTTTAGTTTTAGGGGTAGTGGGAAGTGCACCCTGGCTTTGGGAATATAAGGTGCAAAGAGATATCGCCCTTGTGGAACAGAAAACCGTTCCTCTCGGAGAAATCGCGAATCAGGTTAAACGATTTAAGGCGTTAAAAACTCAAGCAGATGGGCAACAACAGTTACTGGATCTATTGCAAAAAAACACGCGTGATCCCGGACCTATTTTGGACAAACTAAAAAAATATCTACCTGTCGGGACAGTTGTCAATACGTTTACCTTACAGGAAAAGTCTTTGACGTTGGGCGTAAGTGTTCCAACACCAGTGGATGTTGCTGTGTTATGGGTTGGTTTGCGAGATTCGGGGATGTTTCAGGAAGTCGATATTCAATCAGTTTCGTTACAAGATAAAGCTCAGACTTTGAATTTTAATTTGCAGTTAAAGTAGGTGCTCTTCTACCGCCTGCAAAGGAAAAGGAGTTGAGGAGAAGTAAGGTGAAGGGAATAAAAAAGGAGAAATTAGAAAAAATAGTACTTGTTTTTTTTATAATAATTGGTCTGGGATATTCTTATATAGAATTTCTTTTTCTGCCCGAATGGACGGCTATTCAAAGTTCCACAAATCAGTTGCATACTAAAGAAAGCAACTATCAGGAACTGCTCACTTACCAAAAAAATCAAAGCGGGCTCCAACAGGAAATTAAAACATTGGAGACCAAAGTTATGCAATTAAATGCTCAGATACCCAATCGGCTTGATAAACCCCAACTCATGGTTGCTCTCTATACTCTGGCCAAACAACACTCAGTCTATCCTCAGTCCATAGGCTATGATAAACCCCAAACCAAAGGATTCTATCAAGAGATGGGGGTGAGTTTTAGCTGTTTGGGCAAACCTACGGACATCCTAGCCATGATTCATGATCTGCAATTCGGAGGAACTGAGCGATTAGCCATCAGTAGTATAAACCTTACGGTTTCGCAAGGAACCATGCGGGCGGAGTTGAAATTGGCTGCTGATGCCAGTATTGGAATGGCAAGCGATTCAACTCAAAAACCAGCGTTTATGAATTCACCCATTGGAGTGGACTCTCCCGCGGAAATGTTTCAACCTTAAAAATCCGCCTTCCGAAAACGATCTCTCTCATTTGAGCGGATTAAGAATAGTTTCATATAAAAAGCGGCCGATAAGGCCGCTTTTTATATGAAACTATTGACAATCTTCAGATTAACGGATAGTATAAAATGAATTTTAAACAGGACTAAAGTCCTTACGGACTAGGCCATAGGTCCCAAAGATGTGCTGCTTAATTTTACAGTCATTTAGAATATTTTTGGCAAATTAAATTTTTTAGTATTATGTACAGAATTTTTTGTTAATGGGAGGATTCTTTGTTAATGTAAGGATTTTTTGTGTTATAATACAACTATATGGGTTTTCAAACATAGAAAGTTCTCGTTCCTTTGGGTGTCATCTTAAGCTAGCAAAAGAAAGGTGTCAATAAGGGAGTATGGAAAAGCCTAAACAGAGAATGAGGCTGGGCGAGCTTTTGATGGGAGCGGGAATGCTTACTCAAGCTCAGCTAGAAGAGGTGTTAGCTGAACAAGGAAAGTCCAGAAAACGGATGGGACAGATCCTAATTGAGCGCAACATTCTAACAGAAGATGAAATCATGGATACTCTCGCTGTGCAACTTTCTCTCGAACGGTTTGATATCGGCAGAGCCTTTATTGATCCAGAGGTTGCTCGAAGTATCCCTAAAGAAGTTGCCAAAAAGTATAACTTAATTCCTTTTAGTGAAAAAGAGGGCAAATTGCTTGTAGCAATGAGTGATCCACTCAACATCTTTGCCATCGATGATATTTCCTTCATCACTCATAAACCGATTCAACCCTGTATAGCTGGGTATGAGGCTATAGAAAAGGCCATTGAACTATATTTTAGTAAACAATCAACGGATAAAGCCTTAGAAGACTTGAAAAAGGAATATAAGATTGAATTAGATGGGAAATACGATCAAGCAATTATTGATGAAGTCCAGAGTGCTCCTGCAGTAAGGCTTACAAATTCAATTCTTAATCAGGCCATTACCACTGGTGCAAGTGACATACATATAGAACCGTTTGAAAAAGAAGTAAAAGTTCGCTATAGAATTGATGGGGTCTTAGTGGCAAGTATGGCGATACCCAAGAGCTTATACTCTTCCGTGTGCACCCGTATCAAAATCATGGCGGGAATGAATATTGCAGAAAACAGAATTCCTCAAGATGGTAGAAACGAAATGGAGGTCGGGGGAAAAAGCTATGATTTTCGGGTGTCCTCGTTGCCTACCGTGTTTGGAGAAAAAATAGTTATCAGAATTCTTGATGGGAATAATTTTCAATTAAATCGAAGCCTGCTTGGCTTTACAAATCACGAGAATGTCCTCATTAACCGAATTTTAAGTATGCCTTACGGAATTATCTTGTTGACGGGACCTACGGGAAGTGGAAAGTCTACAACTCTTTACACGATCTTGAAGGAACTAAACACGGTGGACAAGAATATTGTGACGGTTGAAGATCCGGTAGAGTATACTTTGTTTGGAATTAACCAGGTTCAAGTCAATACGAAAGCGGGACTGACGTTTGCCTCCAGCTTGAGAAGTATCTTGAGACAAGATCCTGATATTATCATGATTGGGGAGATGCGGGATGAAGAAACTGCTCGAATCGCTGTGCGAGCTGCCATCACTGGGCACTTAGTCTTTTCTACCCTTCACACCAATGATGCGCCTAGTTCCTTGACTCGCTTAGTCGACATGGGGGTTGCTCCTTACTTAGTTGCCGAAGCGATCATTGGAATTGTTAGCCAAAGGCTCCTGCGCAAACTTTGCTCCGCCTGTAAGCGAGGGTATCTCGCTGAAGACCGTGAAAAGAAGATTCTGCGAGAGCAAAACGTCCACAAATTGTACAAAGCGACAGGTTGTCCTGCTTGTAATAATACTGGCTATAAAGGGCGAGTTGCGATTCATGAAGTTTTATACTTAGATAATAAAATGCGCAACATTATCGAAAAGGGCGCTAATGCGGAAGAATTGAGAACGCTAGCCCTCAAAGATGGCATGGTGCCGCTTTATGAAAACTGTCGACAACTTGTCTTGAATGGAGTTACTAGCATCAACGAAATGGTACGTACAGTCTATGCCAGAGATTGATTCAGAAGGTTACTCTGGAACACTCTGAATCAGCGAGAAGGTGGTTGAATCAGAAAATGCCTATATATTCCTTTAGGGCTAAAAACTTAATCGGTGAAGAACTCTCGGGCACCCAGGAATTTAAGTCCCTTGAGGTTCTTAAGGCTATGTTGACAGACCAAGGATATTTCTTAATTGATGCTCAGGTTAAAGGGAAAGAATACAGCCTTGGCGAAATATTCAAACGAGTTGACATGAAGGATATTTCCCTTTTCTGTCGTCAGTTCTCAGTGATCTTGAATGCTGGTATTCCGATTGTCGAGGCCCTAGCTATATTGCGAGATCAAGTGGAGAAGAAAAAATTTCGCGAGACACTGGAGGATGTCCATGACCAACTCCAACGGGGCAACTTATTTTCTAGCACCTTGCAAGCGCATCCGAAGGTCTTTCCTGATTTCATGAGAAACATGGTAGAAGTGGGTGAAGCGAGTGGAACCTTAGATACCATTATGATTAGTTTAGCTGAGTATTATGAAAAGGAAAACAAACTCCGTCGCAAAATCAAAGGTGCTATGACCTATCCCACCATTCTACTAGTGCTCATGGTAGGTGTGGTTACTTTACTAATGGTCAAAGTCCTGCCGACATTTGCCACTATTTTGCAGTCAATGGGAGGGGAATTGCCTGCCTTAACCAAAATTCTCATGGGAATGAGCGGTTTCATGGTTAAGAATATAGGACTTATAGTTGCCATAGTTATTATTGGAGGCATTGTTGGCAATGTTTTGTCTAAAAATAACGAGTTTAGGTTTTGGCTTGATGCTCTGAAATTAAAGATCCCTATTGTTAAAGTAACCATCGTAAAGGTGATTACTGCTCGATTTGCAAGAAGTATGGGGATTTTACTCAAAAGCGGCATTCCAATTATCCGTTCTTTCGAGATTATGAGTGACTTACTGGGGAATCGAGTGGTGGCTCATAGATTCGTGGAATGCCGGGATGAAGTGATGGAAGGCAAGGGGATTTCAGCCTCCATTAAGAAAATGGAGATTTTTCCTCCAATGCTGATACATATGATTGAAGTAGGGGAAACCACAGGACAATTGGATGAGATGCTCACTCGAACAGCTGGATTCTTCGATGAGGAGGTGGAAGAAGCAATTGACAAACTGACGGCCATGCTTGAACCCGCCATGATTGTGATTATGGCCGTCGTCGTGGGCACAGTCGTTCTGGCAATGATGTTGCCTATGGTCAATATTATGCAATCGGTTCAACACTAATTACAAGGAGGAGAAGAGAAATGGAACAAATACAACAACGTTTAGAGAAGATTAAACAAAAGCAAAAGGGTTTTACCCTTGTGGAATTAATTGTCGTTATTGCAATTATTGGGATTTTGGCAGCGGTTTTGTTGCCTAAGTATTTCGGGTTTACGCAACAAGCGCGAAGGGCTGCAGCTTTCTCAGATGCCAAAAATATTGAGACAATAGCTGTAACTTATTATTCAAACTATGGAGTATGGCCATATGTAACAACGAGTGGAACAGCTACAGCAAATATTAATAGTGTTGGTAATGCCCAATCTCAACTTGCACCGAATACTACTAATGCTAATGCTACACAAATTCAATCGCCGAATTTTCAAGGACAATTATTTGCAAATATAGCAGCAGTTGCAACAGGAACTGGTGTAACATCAGGAAATGTTTTAACAACAGATGGTAGCTTCGTTTACATTAGCAACACTGGTTATGAGGTGACATGCGATTCAAACGGAACTTTTGTACAAGTTAATTAATATTTAATTAAGAAACGTTATAGCCCACCCGGCTGTAACGTTTCTTCCCAAAGGAGTCATTAGCCTTGTCCAACAACAAAGGCTTCACTTTAATCGAAATGATAATAGTGCTCGCGATTATCGGGATTATTGCTGCGACCGCCTATCCTAGCCTGTCAAAAGCTGCGGATATGTCTAATGAAACAGATCGCGCCAAGCATGAATATGTGGTGAATAAAGCGTTAATAGAGTACTACGCTTTGACGGGGACTTACCCAAATCAAGGACATGTCAATAGTACTCCTGACCTTACGTCAACTGAGTTGTCGACCTTGGCCGGAGATTTAGCTCAGCAAACAGGTGTTAGCTTGAATCCGACAAAATATAAATACACCTACGCTCCTAATGGAGATGGAACCTTTGGTGTTAGCGTGCTCCAAGTTGGTTTGAATTAATGCTGGAGGAATCAATATTGGAGAAAAAAGATGAAAACTGCACAAAAGGAACACACGGGTATACGCTGGTCGAACTCATCGTGGTTTTGGCAATCATGGGCATTTTGGGCAGCATGTTGGTGTCAATGTTGAACATAGGGGTCCAATTCTATCGCAATGCGAATACAACGATGGATAATCAAAATAATGCACGCTTAGCTATTGCTTATATCACGGTGAAAATACGGCAAAATGACGTAATCGATGGGATATCGGTCGTTGATCTTACA
>JAJYAS010000485.1 GCA_021779415.1 Bacillota bacterium | reverse complement strand
CATCGGCCCGCACATAGTGACATCTGGCCCCAACATGGACATTGATATATTTCGTATACCCACGATCATATTATTTCGATTTGCGTCAAAATGAATATCTTCATCGCCCTGACGGACTTTCCGGGCTTCATCAATTAGTGCATCCGCCTGAATCAACTCACCAAACAAGATGATATATACCGCAATAACCAATGGCAGAGCTTTCACAAATAAACTCAAAGCGGGCCAACCAACATTTGAGGCAAAAGGGGTCCATTGAGTAAATAAAGTATAAAACTGCGGTACGGTAAAACCCCACTTAATTGCTGGCCACGGCAATTCGCCAAACAAAGGAGCAATGACAATTGCTAGCAAAAGTGGAGGGACTAAGCCTAGGTCCGAAATAAACTGAAGAGACTTATGAGTCACTCTAATTTTTTTAAAGTGATTGGAGAATAAAATATAGAACGCCAGTCCTATTGCTATTGAAACAGTCCATGGAAAGTGGTCAAACCTCTGGCCTGGGTCAAACACCAGTTTTACAGCTGCAACACCAGCCCCTAGGAGTATCCCCGCTTTCAGGGCATCTGGAACGATATCAACAAACTTTTTAGCCAAACCAGTAGACCCCAGCAACAGCGAAACTATACCAAGTTCCATTTCAAAGGCGATCAGGGCATGAATCCTATCAACCCCCATCGGGAACGTTTTCAACCAGAGTAATAACAGAGGAATTGCAGGTGTAATCCAACCAGGAATAACGGGATCTCCCAAATGCGCATGCCATAAATAAAAGAAACCATTTAAAATAACAATCGTAAGGGCAATCTCAAAAGGCATACCTAAGTATTCCTGAAGCATTGGAATTGCGCCTAAGCATACAGCACACATGAGTAGACCTTGAAGAAAGTCAGGAACCTCGAATCGATAGTGAACAAACGGAAGTCTCAATTGAAATGGACCCAACGGAATGAACGGTTGAACTTTACCTTTTTCTCGCTTATAAATTGGTCCGAGTAAACTCATAAGTGCACTTCCCTTCAAAATGTCTTTTCCTATTGGAAAATATTATGCCGAAGAAATATTAATCATTGCTTAACCTACCCTCGCCTCCTTAATAATAAATTCGAGTTCCTTGGGTTAGTGTTCTAAGCTATTGACATTGCAATCTCAATGCCAATAGAATAATAATTTTGATAATTTAGACTGCTCCAATCCTTTTTGGAATGTTTCGTTGCTCGCCGACAGCCCCTTAGAAGCACTTGAGCACCTAAAAACTATACCTGCGAATAGTCAAAAAAAAGGCCAAAACCTTGCACAAGTGTGACGCTAAAAAGGCTTTGACATCCAACAAGTTGTTGCAATTTTGCACCCTAGTTTTGATTAAATACTCCGAATATTCTCTATATCAAGTTTTATGCAAGTTTGCAACATATTTGCATACTTGCACTAATAACTAACTAAGAAAACCCTCTATTACAAAAAAGTTGCAATAGCGAGACTCTTACTTTAGTAATCCATGTTTTAAAGCTTTACGATAGATGGTGCTTTTGTTCACTCCGAGTATTTCAGCAACTTTAGTCCATGATTTCCATTCTTCATACGTCTTAGCAATAAGATATGCTTCCGCTTGGGCAGCCACATTCTGAAGCTGTGTACCATATACCGGAAGTATATCCTTTCGATAAATAGTTTCCGGTAACTGATCTACAGTTAACACATCTTCACTGGTCGTAATCATTAAACGTTCAATGATGTTTGACAATTCACGAATATTTCCAGGCCAGGGATAATCAGATAATACATTGAGTAATTGAGCTGAAGCATGGTATTTGTAACCATAGCGATTATTTAATATATCGACAAAGTGTTTCACCAAAAGCGGAATATCTTCTTTTCGCTCCCGTAAGGGCGGAAGTTCAATGGGTATAACCATCAGACGATAGTATAGATCTCCCCGGAAATTCCCCTCTTTGACCATCTTGGGAAGGTCGCGGTTGGTAGCAGCGATGATCCTTACATTAACATCAAATGGTTTTGTTCCACCTACTCTTACGATTTGTTTCTCTTGAAGCACCCTCAGGAGCTTGGACTGGAGCAGGATCGGCATTTCAGCTACCTCATCAAGAAACAAAGTACCGTTGTGAGCCAATTCAAACAAACCGGGTTTTCCATCTTTTTTCGCGCCCGTAAAGGCCCCGGAATCATAGCCGAACAACTCTGATTCTAAGAGCTGTTCAGGTATGGCTGCACAATTAATCTTAATAAAGGGTTTGTTGATACCTTTTCCGTGTTTGTGTATCAACTTCGCTAATAATTCTTTTCCGGTGCCGGATTCCCCGGTAATTAAGACTGTAGAATCGACGTTTGCTAGTTTAAGACTTAATTCAATAATCTTGCTCATACATGTGCTGCGGTAAATAATGCCCGTATCCATAGCCTGTTGTGAACGTAAATGTCTTAATTCCGTTTCATACAATAAGGTTTGTTCCTCTGATTTTTGGAGTTGACTTTGCAAATTATAAAGTTCTGTCACATCGCGTACGTTGGTTACAATCCGAAATAAATCGCCGTTTTCGTCAAATATGGGGTTCCCAGTTACTAATACTTGCTTATCAGTCTTCTTTATAGTTTGGTTAATAGTAATGTTCTTCTTTTTCTCCATGACCAGAATAGATACCGACTGGTCAAATACTCCTACTTTAACTAAATCATGCATCGTTTTACCTACGACTTCACTGGCGGAAATTCCGGTAACTCGCTGATAAGCTTCGTTGCACTTTAGAGTAAGACAATTACCATCCGTAATGTAGATTCCATCATAAGAAGAATCTATGATAGCTTCTAATTCTCTGGTAAGCTTTTTTACAGAGTCAAGTTCACTGTGAATTGCGTCCATGCTCGATACGTCCTGAAACACACAGACAGCACCGGTAATAACATCATTCTTTTTAACAGGAGAATAGTTTGCAAGTACCGGTGTAGTATTTAGTATAATTTTTTCACCGTAGAGAGATTGTCCCGATACTAAGATCTTTGGCATTAAGGAGTTCGGAATATATTCGGTTACCTGGTGTCCTATCAGTTGATTTACAGGAATTTCAAGAATCTCGGCAACAACACGATTGGCAAGAATTATGTTTCCACTTAGGTCAACTGCAAGTATACCATTATGGGCTGATTCCATAACAGCATACATACGGTCTTGCAGATCATCAATATTCGAACGAAAAGCACGAAAAGAATCAATATTTCTAATAATACCCTCAACCTGGTTATCATTATTTAACACCACTGCACCGTTGATACAAATAGCCATTATTTCTAATTCAGTATCAGAACATACACACGGTATGTATTGAGCTACACAATCCTTAATACTGGCATTATGAGTTAAACCACTTAGGACTTCTCTCAGTAAAGAGTCCTTTGAAACTATTCCTACGTATTTTTTATCTTCATCAATAACCGGGAGAAAATCTGTATTGCTCTTTTGTAAAAGAGCATTTGCTTCCGTAATATTACATCCTATTGGTAGTGGATCTATCTTGTGCATTATGTCAGAAGCCTTCATTTTAGCAACTCCTTTAACTCAATTTAACACTGAGCGAGGTGTCTCTCCCCCATACTCTGTTAGAGTTATTTCCTTCATTTCTTGAAATACCCGTTTAACACTTTGTTCCGTAATTTGATACTCTATATAGATTATCACTACTCGCAAGCGAATCGCGTCGAATAAATGCCGTGATTTGTAGAATTAAGACAAAGAAGCATCTCTTTATAATCTTTTACAAGAGATGACTTTCTTTTTTTATCGTCTATTTTCCTGCTTATTCTTCGACATTTTTCGTTCTAGAAAAGGCATTGTTTTAAAGGCAAAAATCATTTCAAATAAGAAATATGACAAGAACAAAAGCATATCGTTTCCGTTGCGAAAATATTATGCTTCTGTTGGTATTTTACATAATTATTTGTAGTT
>JAJYAS010000010.1 GCA_021779415.1 Bacillota bacterium | reverse complement strand
TCTAAATTGACGTTGACTCGATAGGGTTTTGCCCGTTAATTCCCACACTTCAAGAGCCCGAATAATGCGAAAAACGTCGTTGGGGTGCAACTGCTCTGCCGTTTCAGGGTCGTGTTCTTTCAGTTCCTTATGGAGCGCCAAGTTTCCATGTAAGGCAATAAAGTCCTTCCATTTGGAGCGAATTTCTTCCGAGCCGTGTTGGGAAAAGTCATAGGGATCGAGCAGAGAACGAATATATAGTCCTGTTCCACCGACCACAATTGGGACATGTCCTCGACCCCTAATCTCTTCAATTAGGGAAGTAGCCAGCAATTTAAACTGAGCTGCTGAAAAAGGTTCTGTTGGATCTAAGTAATCAATCAGATGATGTTGGACGAGTTGAAGTTCTGATGTGGTAGGTTTAGCTGAACCAATATCAAGTTTTCGGTAGAGTTGAATAGAATCTCCAGAAATGATTTCTCCTCCCATTTTCTGGGCCAATTCTAAACCAAGTGCAGACTTTCCGATGCCGGTCGGGCCAATAATTATTATAAGTGGGTACACCAAACCACCCTCCATTAAACTAAAATAACACCATAATCGACCGGACTGTATTGTCCTCCGAGTAGAATGTCAAAACCAAGACGTCGGAACTCTGGACTGTTTTTGCGCTCCTTAAGTACGACTCTTTGCCTAGCAATCCGACAAGCTTCTAAAACTGTCGCTTGATCGAGCGGACTATGGTCAGACCATCGGTGCAAGGGCTGGATGGAGTGAGAACGCTCATACGTTTGGCGAAACATCGGATCGAAATAGACGACATCAACAGAGCGAGTGGGGATGTTGGATAAATAGCTTCGATAGTCTCCCCAACGGACTTTAATTTGCGGAGAAACTCGTGACAAAGCCAACCAAGCTTCTTGTTTATCCTGGTTCTTGGAGTTCGGAATCAGATCTTTAAAGTGATTCAATCCATCTTGTACCATAGCCGCGAGGATCGGCGATTTCTCTAGTGCGAGCACTCTGCCTTTTTCACCGACCGCCCATGCCCCGATCAGTGCATCCGTTCCTAAACCAAGCGTAGCGTCAAGCAAAGAGCCTCCCGCCGTTATTTGGGTCGCTTCGAGGTAACGATCTGATCCACCTCGCAGAAGATTTATCAGACGTATTAAGGCCATACTCGGATGGAAGGACAATTGTTCTGTTCCATACGACAAAAAAACACCACGACGTGTGATCGCGAGTTCAGGTGGCGCTCCTTCCCCACTCCGAGTTAGCATCCAGTGACAACCGGGTTGTTGTAGAAACCAATCCAGCCTTTCCTTTAGCTCCGTATCAAAATGAGTTGTTTTTATGAGGATAGGGCTTTCTTCTAACATGAGACCTCCATTTCCAAGTAGTATACCCATGACAAAGTACCCACAAACTTCTGGTAATTAGGCGCGGTAAAAGCGTTTTTCCAATTCTGAGCGGGTCATTTTAATCATAGTAGGGCGTCCATGGGGACAGGTATACGGATTATGAGTTTGCCCTAATCGCGCAATCAGTTGCTCCATTTCAAGTAGAGAAAGTGAATCTTGAGCTTTTATGGATTCTTTACAAGCCAACAGATAAATCCATTCCTCCAGTAATTTATCTGAACTGGGTGTCGAATCTTTCTGTATAACCTCTTCAATAAATTGACGTAGAAGTCTGTCCGCTTGAAAATCTCCCGTTTGAGCTGGTACTCCGCGCAATAAGTAAGTTTGTGAGCCAAATTGTTCCAAAATAAAGCCCATTTCATTAAGAAGCCATAAATTTTCCAATAATATCTGTTCTTCCTGAAGCGTAAATTCCATAGGAAGAGGAATTAGAAGAGCCTGGCTGGACTGTTCACGTTGCTTGAACTCCTGTAAAAGTCGTTCATAGTTGATCCGTTCGTGGGCAGCATGCTGGTCAATCACAAGAAGAATTTCACCATCAGTCGCTAAGATATACGTATTAAAGAGCTGAGCTAGGGGCCAGATTCGAGTTAGAACATCTCGAACTTGAGGATTAACTTGATCTAATAGATCAAGTTGTGTCACTGTATTATTTGGGGTTCCCGATTCGACAGGGTTCTCTAGCTGTGATAGGGCAGATCCTTGACGCCGGGCAATCTCAGGCTTTCCCTGACCCTGAATAGAAGAGGCAGGATCATCGAAATTGATAGTTTCTTCTCGTGGCACTGCAGTCTCATGAATCTGTAATACCTCGTTGGATTTTCGGGGAGGAACAATTACTAGGGAGGACGGTGGTTTTTGGAGAGAGTCAATAATCACAGCTTTGTGAGAGAAAGAAGCCGTGGGTATCGTTTTAAACGAAGGTAAAGGTTTACTGGCAATGAGGGCTTGATAAATTGCTTGGCTGATAAACGGTGTTAAGGCTTGCTCGTTCTTAAACCGCACATCCATTTTGGTTGGATGTACATTCACATCATAATCTAAAGGAGGAACAAGAAGATGAAGCACGGCGACTGGATGAAATTTAACTGGAACGAGGGTGTGATACCCTTCCTCTAGAGCACGACTTAAGATCGGTGAGCGGACAATTCGTCCGTTAATCATAAAGGTTTGGGCTTGCCTGGAGGATCGGACCAGATCCGGTGGGCTGATAAAGCCTTCTAACTGCCAATCTTCGTGTTGTCCTTTAATGGGAATAAGTTGTCGCGCGATGGTATGACCTAGAATTGAGCCAATTGTTTCACGCAAATCTCCGCGTCCCGACGTTTGCAAAACAACTTGTTGCGGATGGGTCAAAGAAAATGCTATATCTGGGTGTGCAAGGGCAATTCGTCCGACTGTGTCGCTTATGAGGCCAAATTCTGTGGGGGTTGATTTCAAAAACTTCAAACGAGCAGGGGTATTGAAAAAGAGATTGCGGACCGTCACGGATGTTCCGACAGGACACCCCACTTCTTTATACTCCACCTGCTCTCCACCGTTCAGCGTAAGGCTTAATCCAACCACTTCACTAACAGGACGAGAGGAAATTTCCATGTGAGAAACTGAGGCAATACTGGGGAGAGCTTCCCCTCTAAATCCGAGGGTTCGCAGATGATCAAGGTCTTCTATCTGACTGATTTTACTTGTGGCATGTCGAATGACAGCCAAGGGTAAATCCGAAGCCCCGATTCCAGAACCGTCATCTCGCACCCGAATGAACGGTACACCGTTTCCCTCAATAGTGATGTCAATGTGCTTAGCCCCCGCATCTAAGGCGTTTTCAACTAGCTCCTTAACCACGGATGCTGGGCGTTCAACGACTTCTCCAGCGGCAATTTGATTTGCTGAGTGCGAGTCTAGAATATGAATAACGGGCGTCAAAATTCCCTCAATCCTTCTTTCCTATGCCAAACGTAGAGCTTGTCGTGGAGTTGGTTCTGCAATAATCCACTTATCGTATCCTTACTAGGCTGTTGAAGCTGCTCCCAAAGATCATAGCCTGCTTGCTCACACTCCGGACAGGCTTGAAACGGAATTCGCACTAAGGTAGACTTCATGGAAGAAGAACGTCGGCTCTCAATATACATGGTTCCAGCACAATGGTTACATTGCCGAATGTAATCCTGGCGAGTTTCTTGGAAACCTTCTGTGTCATAATAGACAGGATGAGGACTAGAAATCCAATCTCCTTTGGGGAAATAGGGCTTGTTTTGAATTATAAAGCTCGGTTTGATCGTTTGGTGCTGTTTTTTTAGTTCCTGAATATATGGTTTTAAGGCCGCTAACGATAAACTCGGACGAGCAAGTTTCTGAGGTTCACGGACATGGTGGTAATCTTCTCCGGCTAGCGCCAATAGAATAGCCAAATTGACATAAGGTAGTGCTCCTTCAATCGAGTACCCTCCTTCTAGGACCGCTAAATCTGGTTGAAGAAGCTCTGTAATTCGCCCGTATCCCCCTGCCGTAAGATTCATAGAGGCCAGGGGATCTGTAAAATGATTATCCTGTCCCGCTGAGTTAATGATCAGATCCGGGGCAAAGGCTTGCAAACGCGGCAGCACCCAGTTATCCAAAACATAGTGGTACCCTTCGTCTCCCGTCCCTGGTGGAAGAGGGATATTTAGGGTTTGATCCCAAGCATTCGGGCCTCCCTTTTCATTGACAAAACCACTTCCAGGATAAAGAGTGCGCCCATCTTGGTGGAGGGAAATAAAGAGGACATTTGGGTCATGATAAAAAATATCCTGTGTTCCGTCTCCGTGATGGACATCAGTATCAACAATAGCGATCTTCTTAATTCCTAAATGGGCCCTCAAATGGTTAACTAAAATTGCTTCATTATTTAGCGTGCAAAATCCTCGATTTCCCCAAACCGTCGCACCGGAGTGATGTCCCGGCGGGCGTGCAAGAACAAAACCATTCGTAATCTCCCCTCGAACCCTCGCTTCGCCGAGTAAGATGGCACTCCCTGCTGCGATAAGATGGGCATCTAAATTATCCGTATGGTCTTGCGGGGTTGGAAAGAGAGCTTGAGCGCGCAATACATCTTGTAATGAAGCAACACAGGGTGAAAACTGTTTGATTTGTGGTAAGTCAAAAATCCCCTCTTCAAACAGTTGTTCCTGAGTATAGAGAAGCCGTTCTTCGCGTTCCGGATGAGAGTCTCCGAGTGACCAATCAAAGGCAGGGAAAAATAAAATTCCGGTACGTTTCATTCCTGTACCCTCCCCATTACCCCAGGCCGCATATGAACGGCCCCGCGGACGATTTGACCGACGGTTTTATAATTCTGTACGATCGGGAAAAAATCGAACGGCTCTTTTTCTAAGTCATTAAGCTTGATTCCATAGTGTGTAGCTTGTTGCTGAGCAAGAGTATCCAGAAACCCGTCCACTTCCTTATAAGGCCGCAGAGATCCCTTCCATTTTCCCTGTTCTCCCGTTTCTTCGATCCGATAGTGCTTCATGTATGTGTCAAGGTGAAGCGTGCAGTTAAACGTTGGTCTGGCCATTGCCGTTCCAAGAGCATTCGATACTTCTGGAAAGGCCCCGAGCTGCACAGGATTTCCAAGACGTTTTTCCAATGCCGTTGTTATACCACGAGCACCTCCACCACTGACTAATGTATGAAATGTCTGAGTTTCATGGGGATGAAGAACCTCCCATACTTTATAGGCCGGCTCTTCTTTCCACTCTCGCTGAAGAGAATCAACAGCATCCGCAATTCGGTCGACGAGCGTATTGATAATCGCTGTGGCGAGCTCACGCAGGAATTGTGGTTTGCGTTGTTCCTGTGGTAGGATCGAGGCCAAAGCTTCTTCCGCCAGACGCCCATCTCCATAGTCTATAAGCTCGAGGTAACGCATCGCATCAGTCGGGGTTGCTACATTCCCACCCAAACAATAGGCTGGGCCAAGGCGATAACTTTCAAGAACAAAGCCCTGATCTGCGGCTCGGATGACGGAATCCCCACCCACGGGAATTGAACGAACCGCTAGTGAACGAACAAGGGTTGAAAAAGGACCAATTTGGGCCCCTTTTGCACTGAGTAAGGGCATACCTGAGAGACTAATACCTAAATCTGTCGTTGTCCCGCCAATATCCACAATAATTGAAGAAGAAGTTGGTTCAGTTTGGGCCAATGCGGCGAGTACACTTGCCGCTGGTCCAGAATATACGGAATTAATAGGACGAAGCTGAGAAAGTGGCAAAATCCCGCCATCTGCTTTTAAAATGAAAATTGGTCCTTTAATTTTTCGTGCAGTTACAGCGGTTTGTAATTGTTGAGCGAATTGATGATATAAATCGGATACCCCTAAATTAAGATACGTGGTCAGGCTGCGCCGATAAAAATTCGCTTGTCCCCACTCGTGTCCTAGCGCAATTTGCAATTTAGGATTACGTTGTTTTAGATAGGTAGCGAGGCCTTCTTCATGAAGACTGTTCCTATGGGAGAATTTGCCTACAATGGCGACATGTGCACTTGGATCACCAACTCCTAGTGATTGGAGTTTTTCCCATTCTCTCTGATCAGGAGGCTCAATCTCTCTTCCCCGAAAATCGATTTCCCCAGAGAGTTCTCGATAGTTAACAGGCCAAGGAAGTGCATCTAACTTCATTCCATTGGCAGAAAACAAGAGCAAATCAACCTTCGAAATTCGGTTTTGAAGAATTGCATTCGTTACAAGGGTAGTGCTCACTGAAATCTGTTCGATCTTCTGTTCATTAGGAATCTTTAACGCATCAAAAGCATCTAAGAGTGTTTCTACTAAATTTTCGGACCGTGTTGGCACTTTGGCTGTATGCTCGATTTGGTTATCATGAATAAACACGGCATCAGTATAGGTACCTCCTACATCGATACCTACTCGTTTAGGCATAGTTACTCCCCCCTTATATGAACTACGTACCTTAATTTCGCTGTGGCTCTAACTAAATTATTTCCCAGGACTGAATGCGCTCACGCAGATCAAAGAGATATTGTAAGGCTTGACGTGCAGTCATGTCCTCCAGCGAAAGTTGGTCAATTTCTTGCAAGAGCGGATGAGTTTGGGGCACATCAAAGAGTGAAAATTGAGTGACAACATTCGGCGAATCACTTATAGCATGGCTTGGCTCAGACGATTCTAATTCTAAAAGTAAGGTTTTAGCGCGTTGAAGAAGTACTTGTGGGAGTCCGGCAAGGCGCGCTACTTGAATACCATAACTTCGGTCTGCTTTGCCAGATAAGATCTTATGTAAAAAAATGATATCTTCTCCCCGTTCCTTTACCCCAACATGAAGGTTGAATAAGCCTGGGAAATCATCTTGAAGATGCGTAAGCTCATGATAATGCGTTGCGAAGAGGGTTTTAGGATTAAAGGCTGGATTTTGAACCAGATGCTCAGTAACTGCCCAGGCGATACTAAGTCCATCAAAGGTTGCTGTCCCCCGTCCAATTTCGTCTAAAATAATCAAACTTTTCTCGGTCGCATAATTTAAGATGTGAGCAACTTCTTTCATTTCAACCATAAACGTACTTTGCCCGGCTGCCAAATCGTCCGATGCTCCGACCCGCGTAAAAATTCGGTCAACCTGAGTGATGCAGGCCTTCTTGGCCGGAACGAAGGAGCCAATATGAGCCATGAGGACAATTAAGGCGACTTGACGCATATACGTTGATTTTCCTGCCATATTGGGCCCAGTAATGAGTGCTAAATGATGACTCTTCGTCAAATGCGTATCATTAGGAACAAATACACCAGGTTCAAGCATTTCTTCAACAACAGGGTGTCGGCCTTCTGTGATGAGAATTTGACCATCATCAGTAATCTGTGGACGGACATAATGGTGCCGGACAGCGACCTCTGCCAAACTGACAAAAACATCAAGTTCTGCTAAAACATGAGCAACCTGAAGAATGGATTTAGTATAAGTTCGAACTGTTTCCCGAAGCGCCACGAAAAGTTCGTACTCTAACTCTTTAAGTTTTTCTTCAGCCCCTATAATTTTCTGTTCGTATTCTTTTAGCTCTGGTGTGATGAACCGCTCAGCATTGGATAGGGTTTGCTTACGCTGGTAGTTAGTCGGAATAAGATGGGCATTCGTATGGGTGATTTCAATATAATAACCAAAAACCTTGTTATACCCAATCTTCAAGGACCGAATTCCAGTACGTTCACGTTCGTCATTCTCCAACCGGGCGACCCATTCTTTGCCACCAGTCGAAATAGAACGCAATTCGTCCACTTCTATGGAATACCCAGTTTTAATGATATTCCCGTCTTTTGGGGATAATGAAGGATTAGGGTTAAGCGCATCCTTCATTGTAGCGACGAATGCCCCAAGACCTTCTACCTCTAGTTGAGGCGCATTACTTTTGAGAGTCTCTGCAGAGCTCGAGTTTAGGAGTTTACAAAGTTCAGGAAGAAGAGCTAAGGTTTGGGCTAAGGACAATAAGTCCTTGGCGTTAGCAGTTCCATAAGAAACCTTGCCCATCAAACGTTCGAGATCATACACTTGAGAAAGAAGCTTATACAAGTCGTTGCGGAGAAAGGAGTCCGTCGTCAGTTCTTCCACTGCATTAAGGCGTCTTTCTATCACGTCACGCACCAGCAGAGGCTTGTCAATCCAATGTTTTAAGAGCCTCCCCCCAAAAGCGGTTTGGGTCACGTCAAGAACGAACAGAAGTGTTCCTTTTTTCCCTTGATCCCTGAGAGACTCCGTGAGTTCAAGGTTACGGCGTGTCCATTGATCCAAAAACATCCATTGCTCTGAACGGTATGTATTTATAGAAATAATATGAGTAGGATCTAAGCCTGGAATCGTTTCCAAGACATAGGACCACAGAGCCGTAGCTGCTTGGGTGGCTACAGGGAATTCTGTAAACAAAGTAAATTGCTCCGAAAAGTGGTTCTGCAAGTCCTGGCCGCAAAACGTCTTTTGCTCGCGCACTGTGCAATAATAGCCCATCCATTGCTTAGACTTTTTAAGAAGGTCAGGGGGAAGTATGAGTTCTGCCGGGTTAATCCGGGACAGTTCAGCAAGAAGATTATCAAGTTCCGGAGTTTGAAAAACTGTAAATTCGCCCGTAGACAAATCCAGAAATGCAAGCCCCCAGTGATGAGCAAAATACACACTGGCTAAATAACGGTTGGCGCGTTCTGACACCGATTCTGTCAACGTACCTGGAGAAACAACACGAATAATATCTCGATTAACAATCCCCTTCGCATTTTTGGGATCTTCAACTTGTTCACAGATAGCAACTTTATGCCCTGCGTTGACGAGTTTTGATAAATAACTATCCAATGCGTGATAAGGGACCCCACACATGGGGATACGTTTACCTTCTCCTGCATCACGAGCAGTTAAGGCAATTTGCAAAATAGGCGCAGCTAACTCTGCATCCTCTCCAAACATCTCATAAAAATCACCGAGTCGATAAAAGAGAATAGCCTCGGGTGCTTTCGCTTTAATACCTTGATATTGTTTCAGCATCGGGGTTGTCATACCTTGAAGTCTCCCCTTCTAAGAATTAGTTCAACCCAAATTATCAAAATCCTAAAAGGGAAGAGCTACAGAATTAGCCCTTCCCTTTTTCAAATAACGTCTTTTTCGTCTAACTTAGCGTGCACCGCACCCGCAACCACCGCTACCACAGCCTCCACTATTACATCCGCCACTGTCACAACCATCATCCCCACAGGAACAACTGTCTGAAGCGCCAGCGATAGCTCCGGCTAGAATGGCATTGACATTGTCCAACATCAACGTAAATTTGTCTTGTGCTTCCATATAAGCTGCAATGGCAGGATTCGAACTTACTTTAGTTTCGATTTCATCAACTGCATCTTTATCCATTTCAGAAGGTCCATTTTCATTTTGCTGCATTTCCATGAAGCGTTCTTGGGCTTTCTGTAACTCTGCAATCAATTGTTGGGCAGACTCATCTGCACTCATCGCATCCTCCATGCTGTGTAATTCTGCAAGTTCAGAACTACGGGCAATTGCATCAGCTAGGAGCTCAGCTTTTTCGATAATTTCACTGTTCAAAATTAACACCTCCACATATTACATTCTACATGGAACACCTAATTCCTGCAACCTATTCTCGGTATAGTTTTTTAGATATTCTAAGATTCTTCTATTTCACCAACCAAAGTCCAAGATCCTGCTTCAAGGATCCTTACGTCCACTAAGGACCCAACGCTCTTAGAATTTCCCTTAAAAACCACGAGTTCGTTCCCGCGTGTTCGTCCTGTTAAACGTGTCGGATTTGTTTTACTGGGACCTTCGACAAGAACTTCATATTTTTCCCCAACCATACCTTGACGCCAATCTAGGCTCTCTTGGTTTTGGACACTCATCAACCTTTGCAAACGTCGCTTTTTAACATCTAAAGGAATTTGATCGTCCATAGTAGCGGCGAGAGTACCTGAACGTTTGGAAAACATAAAGGTGAAGGCTTGACTATAATGGATTAGTTTCATTATTGCCAAGGTTTGCTCAAAATCATCTTCCGATTCCCCAGGAAAACCCACAATAATATCTGTCGTCAAACTAGCGTTCGGTACTAGCCCTCGGATCTTCTGCACTCGGTTTAAATAGTATTCCCGGGTGTATTTCCGATTCATGCGCTGCAAAATCGAATTACTGCCTGATTGAATCGGAAGATGGAAGTGCTCACATAGTTTCTCACCCCTAGCAACCGTTTCAATCAGCTTATCGGATAAATCTTTAGGGTGAGAGGTGAGAAAACGTATTCGTAAGAGGAGTGGAATCTTATCCACTGCACGAAGCAAGTCGGCAAAGTCGTAGGCAGGTGAAAATTCTTTACCATAGGAATTCACATTCTGTCCTAATAATGTTACTTCGCGACAACCACTGGCTACAAGGTTTTCAATTTCCTGAATAATTTCCTCGGGTTTACGACTCCTTTCTCTACCACGCACATGGGGAACTATGCAATATGAGCAAAAATTATCGCAACCATACATGATATTGACATTCGCATGCAACTTACCTTGCTCTGCGAGTGGTGTCGATTCCAAAGTAAGTTTAGGTTCTTGCCATACTTCGGCAACTTTTTTCCCTTGTTCTGCTCGAGATAACAAGGCAGAAAAATCATGCAAATTATGAGTTCCTGCCCAAATGTCCACGTGAGATGCTCGTTTCTGCAACCGTTCTAAAGCACCCGGTTGTTGAACCATGCAACCACTGATGGCAATTTTCAAGTTTGGATTTTTCTCTTTGAGTTTCTTTAGCTCCCCAATCTTTCCTAGGATTCTATTTTCTGCACTTTCTCTGACACAACAGGTATTAATAATCACTAAGTCGGCAGTTGCAAGGTCTTCTGAACGTGAATATCCGGATTGACTGGCGATCTCTGTTATTGTTTCGGCATCGCGTTCAGACATTTGACAGCCATATGTTAACGTAACAACCTTCTTCTCATTTCCCAAGAATAGTCAACTCCTAAATACACCTTATATCTTCCTGACTTATTATAAGATAAATAACGTTTAAAGCCAAACAAAAGCCGGCAGAGTTGGATCTGAACAGCTTTGTTAAGAAAAACCTTCTACCCTATTAGAGATTGCGAAAGACACCAGCCTTCTGCAAAGCTTGATAAGCTATAAGAATAAAGGGCCCTAAGATTAATCCAATCACCCCTGTAGAAGCAAGTCCAATATACATACTTATGAGAACGAAGAGTGGATCAAGTCCTACGTTGTCACCCAGAATTTTAGGCTCAATTATATGTCTCACTATAGTAATTAGAGTGGTCAGAAGTATAAGTTCAATCCCCAAAAGGCTATGACCACTTATGAAGGCTATGATCGCCCAAGGTATAAGGATAATGCCGACACCTAAAACAGGTAGTATTCCAAAAATCCCTGTTATTGTTCCTAATATAATCGCATATTTGGTGTGGATCATCAATAACCCCGCGATGGAAAGAAACAGAGTAATCAGGAAGACGATAAATTCCGCCTTCACAAAACCTGCAAAGGCACGTGAAAAATCCCGTCCTAATTCACTGAGATGCTCACGCCATTCTAGGGGAAAGATATGCAAAATTTCACTGAGATAGCGTTTGGAGCTGTTGGACATAAAAAAAGTAGCAACTAAAGCAATGACGATCACGATAATGATTTCAGGAATTTTAGCAGCAAACGATAATATATTCGCGAGCACTGCTGGAATGGAGTTAATGAATTTATTGGCGGTATTATTAATGGTTTCACTATTGGAGCCCGGTAGTTGCAAATAATAAACTTCTATTTTAGTTAGCCAATGAGAAAAAACACGTTGCAATAATTGATTGTAATGAGGCCAATGTATATAAATATCCTGGATTTCTCGAATTAGGCGAATAACCAAGAGAGCAATAATCACACCTAATCCCCCAATTTCAACGACCATTGCCGTTATGACAGCAATCCCTTGAGGGATACGGACTTTACGTATTAAAAAATTTCTAAGAGGATTAATAGTTGCCGTCATAATGAACGCAAGAATAAAAGGCAAGAACAAATAGATATAGTGCCCCACAAGAAAGATGAAACCGCCAACAATAACCCAGAAGGCAATGAACTTCAAACTGTGATTAAAGAATTGTCTGGTAACCTGATTCACTAATTAGACTCCCTTCTACTCTGCAGTATTGTTTCTCTGCGCCTATAGCGAGCGGCATATTTCTTTTTATTGAAGAGCGTTATTAAGAATCCGATACCTATTGCACCAGAAATCCAAGGCATTGGATTTGAGCGCACAATTTTATTTGGAGCTTGTGGCAGAACTGTTCTCGAAGCTTTTAAAGGAATATTATCCAGACGTGTTTCTCCGTTCAAAATCTCAACATTGGCAACAACTTGACCCTCTTTTACCGAAGCAAGAGCAGCAGTAGAGTTCGGAATTATTTTTAGATTTAAAACAGGCGCTTGTTCATTGAGTTTTTGTGTATAATATATAGGGCGATCCAGAATTAGATTCACAGGTTCATTATTGACTTTTATCGTTGATATAATCGAGCCAGAAGGTTTATAGACGCTATCTTTAAATTGAGTGAACCCATAGTCAAACATATCCTGCATATCAGTGTATATTTCACGACCAGGAGACTTAAGTATCACTCCAATCAATTGACGTCCATCCCTTGTCACCGAAGCGACAAGACAATTCTGGGCTACCGCCGTATAGCCCGTCTTAATGCCATCGACCTCAGAATCTCTCCAAAGCAACTTGTTTTCATTCACCATTTGCGTTGGAACAGCAGAGCTTGATCTTGAAATGGTATGAGACTTAGTTCGGACATATTGAGCGAATAACGGATTTTGATAAGCGACACGTGCAATAAGCGCGAGATCGTGAGCGGTTGTGACGTGTCCTGTTTCCGTTAGACCGCTCGGGTTAAGGAAGTGGGTCTGTGTGGCACCAATTTCGGCAGCACGTTGATTCATCATTTTGACAAAGTTGGGTAGGTCGTTTCCTATATGTTCAGCTATTGCAACAGCGGCATCATTTGCAGAATTCAAAAACATAGCATATAAAAGATCTTTCAAGGACACTTTTTCACCGGGCACCAGGTAAATTTGAGTGCCATAGACAAGCTTATTATTGAGCATAGTAGAACTCGCTGTGACAATGTCATCTAAATTTCCACGCTCGATCGCTAATAGTCCAGTCATTATTTTAGTTGTGCTTGCTGGAGCCAAGGGCTCATCAGGATTTTTCATAAAAAGGGTTTGCCCTGACTGTACATCAATCAAGTAAGCCCCCTCTCCGTGTACCTGCGGAACTTTTGCAGAGGAAGCATCTTGAGCAAATGCTGAAGGTGTAACACTGCCAAATAAGAAAATGCCAATGATTAATGCAGTGATGAATTTCAAGGAAGTGCATCCTCCTATTTCAATAGAGATTCGCTTTGGTAAAAAAGTGTAACAGTTCCTGGACCTGTGTGGCTTCCTACAACGCAACCGATTTCGCTGATCCAAATATCTTTTACCCTCAATCGCTGACGAATTTCATCGGCCAGACTATTTGCATCGTCTAAACAAGCCGAATGTGAGATTCCTATAACCTGTTGCTCAGGATGAGTAATATCTTGTTCCATTGTGTCAACTAATTTGCGAATAGCTGCGCGTCGGGAGCGAACTTTGGTAAAAGGCTCTATTCTTCCATCCGGCGTTATATGTAAAATGGGCTTGACATCCAACAATCCACCAATGAACCCGGCCGTTTTGCTCACTCTTCCCCCTTTAACGAGGTATTCAAGCGTATCCAACGTAAAAACATAACGCATACTCTTGCGAATTAAGAGTATTTTAGCTTCGGCTTCCTCCCAAGAGCTTGCTGATCTCAGGATTTGTTGAGCGAAAAGCGCAAGCAGTCCATACCCAAATGAAGCTCCCAAACTATCTATTATATGCACACGTTCCGGAGCTGACGTCATAGAACGTAACATTTGAGCGGTCGCCACTGTGGAACTTAAAGCTGAAGAGAGATGAATTGCGACTACGTCGTGACCCTCGGACAAGATTCTTTCATAATGTTCCAAAAGTGCACTAGGATTGGGCTGGGATGTTTTTGGCATTTCTATAAAATCATTAAATTGTGCATAAAAATCATTAGTATTTAAGTCAACGCCTTCAAACAAGGTCTTACCATCAATAGTTACAGTCATAGGAACAGTTACTATACCTTCTGCAGTAGCCCTGTCAGAAGGTATATCGGATGCGCTATCAACAAGAACAATATATGACATGGTGTAACCTCCTCAAAGACGATACAACCTTAGTATTATTCGAGGAAAACTAAGATTATCCTGCCAAATGCTTCAAAAAATAAATGCCCATCGTTAGAATGGGCATTTTATCAGTATTTGTTCGTAAGTTATACATGTCTACTTTTATGTAACAGACCTTAGACTAAGATGCTAATCTTTGAATGATCGCATGTTGCCCTAGGGTAGTTATCAGCTTTGGAAGTTCTTGCTTCTTTACGAGTCGATAATTCACTTCTTCGCCTTCGATCCAAGTTACAAGAAACATAGAATCCCTTCTCTCCTTGTATTATGTATACATGATACCATAATACATGAAGAAACACAATAGATTTGTCCCTCTTAAGGACGTTTGTCAGAAAGGAAGATTTTGATTCTCAAGAACGGATTGCAAACGTGGCCAGATGGCGTACTTACGCACGTCGGTTGAACGACCCTCTTTGTTTATAAATACATGTACCGTTTTTCCTTCTGCCAAAAGAGTTTCTTGGCGATAAACGCGATACAAAAAGATAACAGTTTTCCTAGAAATACTCTCCATCTCCGTAACAATAACCAGCTCATCATCGTAATGAGTTGGTTTTCGGTAACGGCAATTAGCTTCTACGACAGCTAAGCCTAACCCTTGTTCCTCAAATAACGTATAGGGAAGGCTGAGTTCCCTGAGAAGTTCTGATCTTCCAACTTCAAACCAGATCAAATAATTGGAGTGATAAACAATACCCATCTGATCTGTTTCAGCATATCGAACACGCAAACTGGTTTTTGAAGATAATCCCATTAACTGTCCTCCTTAACCTTGGCATACCCACGTTGATTCTAAATTTCCAAATAAAAGAGATGTTTATTACTTTAATAAGCATCTCAGCGAATGGTCGTTTTTATCTTAATGTATTTTTATCTTAATGCAAATAGCTTAACGGATTAACGGTATCCCCATTGAGAATAACTTCAAAATGCAAATGAGGGCCTGTCGAGTTTCCGGTTGTGCCAACCAAGCCAATGGTCTGCCCTCGACTTACGCTTTGTCCAACAGAAATGAGTAGTCGTGATGAATGTGCATAACGTGTCATCACACCGTTTCCATGGTCAATGAGAATCATGTTACCATATCCTCCACCCCATCCAGCTGCTACGATCGTTCCCGAGGCTACAGCAGTGTAAGGTTCTCCAACATCCCCACCAATGTCAATTCCTGTGTGAAAGCTGCCATGGCGAGCTCCGTAATAAGAATTGATAGAACCTCTCAAAGGCCAGGCAATCCCCGAAGTGTTCCCAGACCCTCTGGATAAGGAATAAGCCACGGAAACTCGCGTGCTGCTTGGTCCCTTGGCAACCACTTGGGAAACGGGAGATTTGATCACTTTCACGCTAATGACTTGCTTGGCTATTTCTTTTCCATTCTTTTGAAGATAGGAGTAAGTCACCAGCTTTTCCCCATCACTACCTTGTTCCTTAACAACTGATTCTCCTCTGGCAAGTTTTGTATCGGTGTTTGTAACAACATCAAATGCGATAATTTCAGTACTGGTCAAGATCCCCTTACTCATGACGGTCAAATACGGAGCAACCGACACCAGTTTGATTTTCTGCCCTGCCTGAAGTTTACTATCTTCCGTCATTCCCGGGTTACTGGCTAAAACTTCTTTTGTTTTCATGTCGTTTTTGCGAGCAATCAGCCACCAAGAATCATTCGCTTGTACCGTGTATTCTGCAGTGGTTATCTTTCCAGCTTTTAGTTCTTCCAAAACTTGATCAGGTAGTTTTACCTGATCTGGTTGCGCTTCAACAGCTTTTGTAGAAATAGCTTCGCTAAATTCTGCTGAGGATAATTTGTTATTGTCACTTGGCTTCGTATAGAAATCTTGAAATGTTTTTAGGACTTTTTGAACATCCTCTTGATTAGGCAATATAGCTAACTGAGTCCCCGCGATATCTAAAGCATACCCATCAATATATGAAGTAAGCATTTTCTCCAGTTCAATCTTAGTGGACATCTCCCCTAAGAGTTCAGCCTTTTTGACTCGTACTGGTTTATACTCAATATGGTCATTCGTTTTGGCAGCCTTATTAATGGCCTGTCCGCGTTTAGCCAAAATCTCATCGACAAGATGTTGGCCTATAGCGACACTCCCGACGATTCCTGTCTTTTGACCATTAACCATAATATACGCAGCCGAAGCTGTACCACTAAGGTAGACTGTGGCACTGCCAATGACCATAATCAACGAAATCGTTCCAACGATAACTCTAGGAGATTCCCATGATATTCTATGTAGAAATCTAAA
>JAJYAS010000484.1 GCA_021779415.1 Bacillota bacterium | reverse complement strand
TTTGGTCGAACGCATGCCTGCCACCACTTCCGCGAGCTCCTTTTGGCCATTTCCGTCAACGCCCGCCACACCAAGTATTTCTCCATCATATATATCAATTGAAATGTTTTTCAATTTCATAAAGCCATTGTCGCCCATAGCTGATACATTATCTAAGCAAAAATTTTTTTCTTTTTTCCGGTAGGATTTCTTTTCTAACTGATCATCGATATTCCTGCCCACCATCATCTTGGCAAGCTCTTTTTCATTCGTATTTTTGGTATCAACCGTACCTATGGACTTACCGTCCCGCAGAACAGTTATACGATCCGTATTTTCCAAAACCTCATTCATTTTATGGGAAATAAGGATCACTGATTTCCCGCTTTTTGTCATTTTTAAAAGTGTCTCATAGAGAGCATTTGCTTCCTGAGGCGTTAGTACAGCGGTCGGTTCATCGAGGATCAAGACCTTGGCGCCTAGCAGTAATAATTTGATGATTTCAACCCTCTGTTGCTCACCAACCGAGAGCTGCCAGATTTTCGCCTTGGGATCAATGGAAAGTCCGAAAGCTTCCGACTGCTTGATTATTTGCTGTTCAATCTCTTTTAGGTTATAAATCTGTTTCAGATCCTTGATACTGAGCATGACATTTTCAGCCACTGTAAAGGGCTGAACAAGCTTAAAATGCTGGTGCACCATCCCAATACCGTAGTTGACAGCATCCTTTGGCGAGGAAAAATCCGTTTTTTGGCCTTCAAGGAAAATATCCCCTCCGTCGGGACGATAGAGACCTGTAAGTACGCTCATTAACGTGCTTTTACCCGCTCCATTTTCACCCAACAGAGCATGAATTTCGCCAGAGTTAACGTCAAACGAAACCTGATCATTGGCTAGGATGCCAGGAAACTCTTTGATGATTTTACGCATTTCCACCATGGGCGTATTTCCCATTGACCTCATCCTTTCCACCCGAACTTATTCTTTCTGACTGGTGCCACAAACCGGCGAGAATCTCGCCGGTTTGTGGGTAAAATCATGCTTTTGTATATAGCTTAATTACTTTTGGGAATTGTTCCCGATACGCCTTTGACAAACCAATTGATGGAAAGGAGAATATCATCTGCAGCTTTCTCGCCTTCTTTGATCTTTAGGGTTCCGCTCTGATCATAGACCGGTCCCGAGAAGGGATCAAATTTGCCATCCATAATAGCCTGTTTTTTGGCAGTTACGATAGCTTGGAAGTCTTTGTCAACCTTATCACTGAAGGGAGTTATATCAATAATCCCGCCGTCTTTAATTCCGCCAAAGTATTGTGTCGGTTTCCAGGTTTTGTTCATAACATCCTTCACAACTTGCACAAAATACGGACCCCAGTTGGATACATCCCCCACAAGGATAGACTTAGGTGCAAATTTTGACATATCGGAATCGTGTCCGACGGCAAGCACACCCCTATCCTGTGCCGTCTGAGCAAACGTCGGAGAGTCAACATGCATCGCAAGTAGGTCTGCTCCTGAGTCAATCAGACTGTTGGCAGCTGTTTTCTCCGTCGCTGGATCGTTCCAGGAATTTGTCCAAACAACCTTAACTTGGACTTTGGGATTAACCGACTGGGCGCCAAGGGTAAAAGCGTCGATATTGCGGATGACTTCAGGCGTCCCGAACGGCGCAAGGAAGCCAAGAACATTGCTCTTGGTGTATTTGCCTGCTACCATACCGGTCAGATACCGGGCTTGATAATCGCGATTGAAATAGGTGCCTAAATTGTCGGTGGTTTTGTAGCCACTGCAATGTTCAAAGACGACCTTCGGGAATTTCTTAGACACATTGACCATGTAATCCATATAACCATAGCTGGTGCCAATAACGATATCGTTGCCCTTTTGGGCAAGATCCGTGAAAACACGTTCAGCGTCTGCAGTTTCCGGAACGTTTTCAACATACGTTGTTTCGACGTTCTTCATATTTGTTTCGAGAAATTTTCTGCCCTGATCCTGGGCGTAAGTATAGCCAAAGTCACCCACTGGCCCAACATAAACAAAAGCGACCTTGATTTTCTTATCAGCAGTTTGATTGCTTCCTTGGGTATCCGAAGTTGCAGGCTTGCTTGCTTGGGAGCACCCGCTAAGTGTCAATGTAGTAATTATGGCGAAGATCAGCGTCAGAATACTGATTTTCCTAGATAATTTCATACCTTTTTCTCCCCCTTATTTTTTATCTTTATTTTGGATTTACGCTTGAACAAAATCTCTTTTCATCCCTTCTTCCTGACTTGACAGTCTAAAATTCACAAAAACTAGCTGCATTGCCGTTTCTGTTTTCTGTTTTCTGTTTTCTGTTACCCTACTTTTGTCCATAATTCTTTGGTAAATCGCTGTATTGTGGATAATTAGTTCCGTTATTTTTTAATGCCAGTGGCAATGCAACCAAATTATTCAAATAATGGCGTTTGTGCTAACACATTAAACTATGTACATGAGCTCCTCTTTAGATGTTCAATTGGTTTTTATGTAATAAATTAGGGGAATTTTTTCACTTTTATAAATTAAAAAGAAGTTATATTATCTCGATTAATATGACCGAGAATTATAGCTTCTTTGCTATCAAAATTTATTACCTCGAATACACTATTAACTAAATTATAATGGTTTTTAGCCGATAGTTCAAGTAGTCTACCCTAACGAGGATGAGATTTCTATTCTGCAAAAAGCGTTGTAAAGCTGTTGTTATAAACATTGATAATGCCTTTGTCTGTTAATCTGATTTCGGGAATTACAACAAGCGAAAGTAACGACATGGTCATAAAGGGCGAAGCAAGCGACGAGCCCAGATCAACCCATGCCTCGGAAAGCTCACTTAGCGCCTTAGCAACCTCCAGCGCTGATAAATCGCTCATCAGTCCGGCTATCGGCATTTTCAAGAGTGCCAGAACCTTTTCCCCTTCAACCGCAGTAATACCACCGGAACTTTCGACTAATGTATTCACCGCAAAAGCCATATCCTCGTCAGTCGTTCCTAAAACAATCAGATTATGGGCATCATGCGCGTAGGTTGACGCAGCCGCGCCCTTTTTCAGTCCAAAGCCATGAACAAAACCAACGCTCATTCCACCTTCCGGCTTGTGCCTATTAATGACCGCAACCTTGCAGATGTCTTTTTCTAGTGTGCGCTCAACTTCTCCATTTCTAACCGGCAGGGCTTCAACCATTTCGGTAGTCAGTACATTTGAGTCATGAACGCCGATCACCCTTACCTTTACAATTTCCGCGCCAAGAGGTGCTTTCACAATAAAGTCGCCCGGCAAAAACTTTCGAGTTATTTTCACGGAAGCCTTAAGCTGTTCCGGGTATACATAGCCTCCGACAGGCACAGTGAGCCTGCCTTTTTCCGCCACAAGCTCCCCGTTAATGATCACTTTTTCAACCCTAACCTGACCCAAGTCGCTCAAAATATTGATGTCTGCAAAACGTCCCGGCGAAATCGAACCAATATCGCGTTCCATGCCGAAGCAGCAGGCGGGGTTGAGAGTTGCCATCTGTATTGCCGTCACCGGCCGTACACCCCTGGAAACTGCGAGGCGAATGATATAATCCATGTGTCCGCGTTTTATAATGGTATCAGCATGTAGGTCATCGGAAACTAGTACCGCAAGCCTAGTATCAATACTGTGCTCCGTGATTGCTTTTATCACTTCGGGCAGGTCATCCCAGGCAGAGCCTTCTCTGATCATCACATACATGCCCAGCCGCATTTTGGCAAGAGCTTCCCGAGCACTGGTAGATTCATGGCAACAGTTGATTCCTGCGGCAATATAGGCGTTTAACTCAGCGTGTGCCTCTGCCAGCGGGAAATGGCCCGTTACTGTCTTGCCCATCTCAAGTGTTTTCTCAACCTTTTCGCAGGTTTGCGAATCGCCGCACAAAATGCCGGGATAGTTCATCATCTCACCCAGTCCCGCAACACCTTCCCAGTTCATCGTGT
>JAJYAS010000483.1 GCA_021779415.1 Bacillota bacterium | reverse complement strand
ATAGAACTTCAAGGAAAGGAGAATAGAAACAACCAACAAGGCGAAGGCAAAGGCGATCAAATAGAAAGCGATTTGCCAATCTGCTTGAGTTTGGAACCACTTCGCGTATCCTTGGATCAAATTATGCGTCCAAGGATTGTGAATCCTCTGGAGTCCTGACCCGATAAGGCCTACTCCAAAGAAATACCCAAAGAAGAGGATCATCCCAACCATATTGGAGCGGATGAAGCCAAGTTTGAAATAGACTGGATAATAGAAGGAAATCATGCCCATCATGGCAATCAAGGCACCTGCGATGCCTTCCAAAGAGAGCTTGTCGATGGTGAGTGGGATTCCGGTTAGGGATACTACATTTTGAGCGAGCAGGAAAGACAAGATTCCAAGGGCTGCATAGGGAAAAATGGAAAGATATTTGGCAAAGACAATGTCTTGTCGACGCAGAGGAAGACTATTGAGCATAACTTCAGATTTATTTTTGTCATCACGGGCACAGGCCTGAATCATAAGCAGATAGGTTACCCCAACTGTGGCAGCGCTCAGTGCTCCTCCATTCATGTGATTAAAGACAAAGACTACCAGAAATCCATAGGCCGGAGCAATCCAAAGAGTCTTCTTTAAGATTATAATATCCTTCCAGACGAGATTAATCATGCTGTACACCCCTTGCGGTATAAATTAGGAGGTCTTCTAAGGTCGGCTTTTCAACGATAGCTCGCTCATTAAAGAAATGACGAGCCATCTCTTTATCTTTAACCAATCCTTCAAAGCCATAATTATGGGTCTTAATACCTAAGAAAAGACTCTTGGTCTTTTCGTTCAACAGATCGCTAGCCCCTTTGACCATACCGTATTTTTCGAGGATATCATCTTTGGAAGTGCTCAAAACTATTTCGCCTTGATGGATGAAGGTTACAAAGTCGGCAATTTTGTCAAGATCCGAGGTGATGTGAGTTGAAAAAAAGACGGATTTCCTCTCATCTTGGATTAGGGTAGCTAAGATATCCAGAAGTTCACTACGAACCAAAGGGTCTAAGCCAGCCGTCGGTTCGTCCATAATCAAAAGCTCAGCCCCATGTGAGAGGGCGACTGCAAGGGAAAACTTCATTTTCATTCCTTTGGAGAGTTCCTTGATTTTCTTTCGAGAGTCGAGTTCAAAGTCTTTCAGATACTTGTCGAAGGTCTGGGGTTCCCAGTGTTTGTAAAAAGAGGCTACGATTTGAGCCATTTTCCGTAGGGTCAGTTCTTCGTAATAGTGGTTTTCGTCAAAGACAAAGGCAGTGCGATTTTTGACGGCAAGTTCATACTTAAGATTATCTAGGCCGAATACACTAATCTCTCCTCCGTCTTTACGCAGCAAATTCATAATCAGTTTGATTGTCGTGCTTTTCCCTGCTCCGTTCGGCCCGATAAACCCCATAATATAGCCACGCGGTAACTTGAAGCTAATATTTTTAAGAGAAAAGTCCTTAAAATGTTTTGAAAGATTGTTGACAGTGAGAATGTTGTCCGTCATCACAGGGGAGTCAAGGGATTGAGTTTCACGTGGTGCTAAAGGTTGGTTAGACATCCTTATACCCTCTCTTCGTTACGTTATAATCTAATCCTATGATCTAAAGGCAAGGGACTGGAGTTAAATTTCTTCATAAAGCAGTTTGACCATTTCCAGGAGATCTTTCTGCTTTAAGCCTGCAGTTTTGGCAGCGGAGATGGCTTCAGTTACCCTTTCTTCTACGACACGCAGGCGTTTCTCACGTAATAATTCCTTGTTTTGGGCTGCCACAAAGGATCCTTTGCCTCCTACGGTCTCGATGTAACCATCCCGCTCCAGTTCCTCATAGGCCCTCTTCGTAGTGATTACGCTAATCTGTAATTCCTTAGCCAGAGTGCGTATTGAGGGTAAGGCTTCTGCTTCCGTCAAATCACCCTTAAGTATAAGGTCTTTTAGTTGGGTGACGATCTGTTGATAGATGGGTTCGGATGAAGAATTAGCGATTATGATATTCATAGCAAGACGGCTTCCTCCTTTCGTATCAGTGTGAGAGTAAAGAAATACTCTTAGGGAGATTAGGACATTGTTGCACTTGCACTAAGATCACGAAGTAGGAGACTAAATGCAGGTGAAAAACAAAGGACAACAGTGACCATTCCGTATATATACAATATATACGGAATGGTCACTGTTGTCTATCCAAATCCTCGACATATTAACTAACTTGGGATTAGAAATTTAAAGGAATTGTTCCAAGAGAAAGGGAGGAATTGGTCGCCAGTACGAAGAAATAAGATTTGCAGGAACAATAGTATGTCAAATAATGAGTAAGTTTTAAAAGAATGGTCGAGTCAAAAGGAGGAATAATAATGAATGAGTGCATTTTTTGTGTACTACCAGGTATTGAAATTTTAGCTGAGAATGACCTAGTTCGAGCTTTTTTTGATAAGTATCCAGTGAGTCCGGGCCATGTCCTCATTGTTCCGAAGAGGCATGCTGCAACTTTTTTTGAGGCAACCCCCGAGGAAATGGCAAGTGTTGGGGATCTTTTAGCGAAAGTGAAGGCTAAGTTAGACGAGCGGTATCACCCAGATGGATACAACATCGGGGCAAACGTGGGATCCGCTGCAGGTCAGACAATTTTCCACTGGCATCTTCACGTTATTCCTCGCTATAATGGAGATATTGGATCCGTGCAGTGGCATACATAATCATCTGGCAAAAGCAGTGATTGCTTAGAAATCATATATACGCTATAATGCATTTGGTAAATGTTATAATAAATTATTTCATAGAATCGCTACATTCATAAGAGATGAGGACAACCCTTTGCTGGAGAAAATTAAAGATTTACCCAATTACCGCTGGTATGTCTTAGCCGCTGTCGCGATTGGTACATTTATGTCCACCTTGGATGGCAGTATTGTCAATGTGGCCCTGCCTACAATTTCTCGGCAACTCCATTCCAATCTCGCTACTCTTCAATGGGTAGTTTCGGCGTACCTTTTGACTATTTCCAGTCTGTTGCCGATTTTTGGAAGGATCGCCGACCTGCTGGGCCGTAAAAAAGTCTATGCCCTTGGTTTTTTGATTTTTACGTTGGGGTCAGCTCTGTGTGGCTTAGCCCAAACTATCTGGTTTTTAGTGGGGACACGGGTGCTACAAGCTGTGGGAGCGGCTATGTTAATGTCTAACAGTGCTGCAATTATCACGACTATTTTTCCGCCTAGAGAGCGTGGTAAAGCGTTAGGCCTTACAGGAACCGTTGTTGCACTAGGCAGTTTAACTGGTCCTGCGTTGGGCGGACTGCTGATTGGTCTGGCTAGCTGGCGTTCCATTTTCTATATTAACGTTCCCATTGGAATTATAGGCTACGTGGTTGCTCTGCTAATTCTCCCCGCGGATGAACCCCGCAAAAGCAACGAAAGTTTCGATTTCGCAGGCGCCTTCACTTTTACAATCGGAATGATTGGTGTACTCTTGGGCATAAATAATGGCGAAAGTTGGGGTTGGACAAGCCCTACCGTACTCTTAAGCCTATTTTTAGGAACGGCATTACTGGTTGTATTTATTATGATCGAACGTAAAGTTGAACATCCTATGATTAATTTATCTCTTTTTCGCAATCGCCCTTTTCTTATCGGAAATCTTTCGGGTTGGCTTTCCTTTGTGGCTATGTTCGCCAACAATATGCTTTTGCCCTTTTACTTGCAAGGAATTCTAAACTACAATCCTACGCAGGCTGGTTTGATGTTAATGGTCTTTCCGGTGGTGATGGCCATTGTAGCTCCCATTAGCGGTAATGCATCTGACAAATACGGACCTGTAATTTTAACAACAGGTGGTTTGGTCATTACTGCACTTGGCTTCTTTTATTTCTCGAATCTGCCGGCCACAGCTCATTATTATCAAGTTATCCCTGGTCTCGTGCTCACGGGCTTAGGTTCGGGCATGTTTCAATCGCCCAATAATAGCAG
>JAJYAS010000482.1 GCA_021779415.1 Bacillota bacterium | reverse complement strand
TAAATCAGCGAGAGAAAGTTGCCTGCAGCTTTTTTGTTGATAAATTTTTCAGAAAGGGTGGGATTGTTTGGATTGTGGGCGATTTATTATTGTAAAAAGTGTAATATAGTATTAGTAGCAAAAGATATCCAATTGATGAATGGAGGTGGGGTATGAATAGATCGATGCTAGAAGGTCTGAAAGAAAAGTTACCGTTGGTTGCTGGCATCAATGGAAAAGATGAGTATTTTAACTCTGCGGTTGTAGTGCTAATGATGCTGAGTGGAGAAGAATATCATTTTGTGTTTGAAAAAAGAGCAGCTAGAATACGACAAGCCGGAGAAATTTGTTTTCCTGGAGGCAAATTTGATCCTGATATAGATTCGGATTTTAGAGAGACGGCATTACGAGAGACGGCTGAAGAGTTAGGAGTTAACTCTGAGAAGATAAAGATTATTGGAACGCTTGATACGGTTATCGGCACAATGGGTACCACGGTTGACGCTTTTTTAGGGATTATTGATATATCGAGCTTAGATGAATTAAATATAAATCTTGATGAAGTGGAAAGGATCTTTACAGTTCCAGTTTCATATTTTGTGAACACAGATCCAGAGGTATATAAAGTGAATATTAGAGCTCAGCCCTCATACATCAATGAAGCTGGCGAAGAAGTTATTACATTCCCGGCGAAAGAATTAGGACTTCCGGAGCGATATACAAAACCATGGGGAACTATAATGGGTAATATTTTTGTTTATAGGGTTCCAGAAGAAACAATATGGGGAATTACCGCACGATTAATTCGGGATGTTACTGCTAAAATAGCGGAGCTGATCAGCCCGACTGAATGATAATGATACTAAAATGATAGGCGGGTAGAGTAAATGTTAACTTTGTCAGCAAAAATAGAGTTTGTAAAATTCATGAATGAAAGATTCATAGGCAAAAACTTAGAGAGCGTAGAGATTAATAGTGTCATAGACTGTACTTTGGAGTTTGGAATTGTAGAGTATATAGACGTCGCAGATGACAAGGTTTCAGTATGGGGCCCGGAAAGTCGTGTGTTTTGGATAAATTTGAACGATGTTCTTGCCGTAAATTATAAACCAATTGAAGAGGATGTTTGTGTACTGATCGAAGCGAAGAATAATGTCGAAGTTCGGTTTAAAGTAGTTTAACGGGAGAACCCTCCCAGACCAAAACTAAAGCCAAGTAACCAGAGGGGCATTCCGATTTGGAATACGGTAATATTTATACTGTGGGTAGCCGAGCATTACGGCCCCAAAACATTTATGTCCTTCAGGCAGGCCTAAGGCTTTTTTTAGAGGTGCATAGGCATTGGCTGCCGAAGTAAGGTAGCCTGCCCAGCAGGTGCCAAGCCCTTTAGAAAAGGCATAAAGCTCTAGATAAGTCAGGGCGATCACGCAGTCTGATGATGCAGAGGGCAGATTACCTTGAGAATGCGCCATAATTAGGTGAGGTGCACTATGGAGTATGCGGTCTTCGCCACTTTCCCAGCTTGTGACTAAACGTTCCATTCGTTTAACCGTAATTTCGTCTGGGATTTGTTTAACCATTAGCTTTACCCAATCAATCACTAAGGATGATAAATCATGTAGTTTCGTTTTGTCTTCAAAGACAGTCCAGTGCACTTGCTGTTTATTGCTTCCAGTAGGTGCATATCGTCCTAGGTCAACGAGCTCTGCTAGTAAGTCGTGGCTAACAGCCTGTTTATGATATTTGCGAATTGAACGCCTAGAAGTTAAAAATTGTTTGATGCTTTCTGCTCCAGGGAGCAGATTTTTTTCGATTAGGGGATATTCCTCTATAATCATCGTATTAAGAGTCAAAGCTCCATGAGGACATACTGCAACGCAGTGACCGCAGTTTAAACAGTATTCTTCGGCATTCTCCATAAGAACGGGGAACTTGTCTTGGCTGGTAAAAGTAATAATCCTGGTTGGACATTCTGCGGCACATATACCGTCGCGCTTGCATTTTTCCTGATCAATTTCAACTAAACTCATTTCTCTCATCCTTTCGAATTCCTCTGAAGGCTCGATGTGTTAATTAAGGGGAACGAAAGTTCACCACTGATGTTTGAATTATATGATTAGTCGTTCTCAAAGTAAAGATGAGAACGACTAATCATTTTAGGAGTAACCTTTTCGATTTAAAGAGACATAAATTTTATCATCAAAATAAAGGAATAAATTGAAGTTTGGCGAATTTCAAATTAATTAATAAATGAATGATAATTCATTGGACGTTAGAAAGGAGCGAAGAGAGCAGGTTGTTACCTAGAGAGGAAAGGTGGAGGGTTTATGAATTGGAAAACAGTTAACCTTGATATCCAAGACACTGGAGTGGCAGTGCTTACCTTTAATCGCCCGGAAACCATGAATTCTGTCAATGATCAATTTTGTTATGATGTTCAGGCGGCTTGCAAGGAGGCATCTGAAAACGAAGCTGTTAAAGTTATTGTCGTTACTGGAGCAGGTAATGGGTGGTCTAGCGGGGGAGATATCTCTATGTTAGCTTCTATAAAAGACCCTATCAGCGCCAAGGAAACTTATGATGCGTCAGGTGAACTTGTAACGGCAATCTATGAAATGAAAAAACCAGTGATAGCTGCACTTAATGGTGTGGTTGCAGGGGCATCTATAGCAGCATGTTTGGCATGCGACTTGATTATTGCCTCTGAGAAAGCTCGTATGGGTTTTACCTTTATGCAATTGGCCTTCTGTCCTGATAGTGGAGCATCGCATTTTCTGATCCAGAAAGTGGGCTATCATAAGGCGCTGGAATTATTGTGGTTTGGTAAAATTATCAATGCCGAGGAAGCCGAGAAACTGGGATTGTTAAATAAAGTAGTGCCACATGAAGAGTGCTTGCCTGAGGCGATAAGATGGGCAGAAAAGTTGGCTAGGCAACCGCTCATGACAGTAGGTCTTGATAAAAAGCTATTGCGTGAGGCTTGGAAAAATGATTATTATCAGCAGACAGAATTAGAGGCAATGTATCAGGTTCTGGCCTGGTCTTCTGAAGACTTCAAAGAAGGTTGTCAGGCATTTGCTGAGAAACGTAAACCTATTTTTAAGAATCGATAAGACGTATCCTTTAAAGGTAGGAGAGTTAGTACAAGGGGGAGTTCTTCTTTTGGTGAAGGACTTCCCCTTGTAGTGTTAAAATTACAATTAAAAAACATATTATGATGGAATTGTTTTATTGAAGGAAAGAGTCCTTTAATTTACCGGTGCAAACTGAAGATAAGAAAACACCTTCTAGGGAAATTTAAAGATGTATTCGTTTTGAATGTTTTAGGGAGGTGGTCTTTTCGTGTGCAATCGATCCTTTGCTCTGCTCATAACCGTCACATTCTTATTTGGCTTTACTGCCCAAGCTCATGCAGCGGATATGGATAACAAAAAGAAAACTGATTTTGTTGAGGTCCAGCAAATTATCCCTTCTGTGGATTTGGATATAAAGTATGCAACCACCGATAATTTTACTCACACTAAACTTTACGATAGTCCAAAAGCACTTCTTCGCCAAGGGACCGCCGATAAACTTAAGAAAGTTGCCGATGAAGTAGGGGAAAGGGGATATCGCCTCAAAGTATGGGATGCCTATCGAAGTCCTGACGCTCAATTTGCGATGTGGAAGCTCGTACCTGATACACGTTATGTGGCGAATCCTAATAAGGGTTATTCTAACCACTCAAGAGGATCGGCTGTTGATTTGACCCTAGTGGATATTCAAGGAGTTGAACTTGAAATGCCAACGGGCTTCGACGATTTCACGTCTAAAGCAGCTCGGATCAATGAAAATGCAAAATACTTAAAAGAGGTCATGGTTAAGTACGGGTTTAAGCCGTTGGCAACGGAATGGTGGCATTTTGATGACAGGGATACGTATAAACCAGCTGATTCTGTCCAGGTCTCACCGCCACCAGTTTTACTTCGAAATGAAAAAACGACGATT
>JAJYAS010000481.1 GCA_021779415.1 Bacillota bacterium | reverse complement strand
GCCCTTTTGGAGGGTGTCAGATAGACAAAGACTGACATAAGATATATCAATTACTGCAACAGAGGGGATGGGAGAACGTGATGTGGGAGCAAAAGCAGGTCTTAATTACTGGAGCGGGTGGATTTATCGGCAGTCACTTGACAGAGGCTCTGGTCAAAGCAGGGGCAAAGGTTCGAGTCTTTATTCGATATAATTCCAGAGATGGTCGTGGTAACCTAGAGGATTTAGAACCCGGGATGCTGGATGAAATTGAGATAATTGCCGGAGATTTACGAGATGCGGATGTCATGGAACAATCAGTTAAAGGGTGTGACGCCGTTTTTCACCTAGGTGCTTTGGTGGGAATCCCATATTCTTATAAGAATCCTCGTGAGGTTGTGGAAACCAATATTATGGGGACGTTCAATGTTCTTACAGCAGCCCGTGATCATGGAGTGGAGCGAATCGTGCACACTTCAACCAGTGAAGTTTATGGATCTGCGCTCTATGTCCCGATTGACGAGTCTCACCCTCTTCAGGGCCAGTCCCCTTATTCGGCCAGTAAGATCGGGGCAGATAAGTTAGCCGAAAGCTTTTATGCCTCCTTTGATTTGCCGGTTGTTACGGTAAGACCGTTCAATTGCTATGGACCGCGACAATCCGCCCGGGCCGTCATTCCGACGTTAATTACTCAGGCTCTGGCCTGTCAAGAAATACGTCTTGGGAACACAGACACCCTGCGTGACTTTACCTTTGTAACGGATACTGCTGAAGGGTTTATCAAGGCAGCTCAGAGTCAAGAAGGGTTTGGGAAAGTGATAAATATTGGTTCAGGGCGAGAGATTTCGATTGGCCAATTAGCTCAGATTATTATAACAACGCTCCAAAGTACGGCCGAAATTGTGGTGGATAAAGCGCGAATTCGTCCCAGCCGCAGCGAGGTAAACCGTCTTTTGGCAGATAATCGTTTGGCTAAAGATACCATCGGGTGGGAACCCCGTGTATCACTGGAAGAAGGAATTAGAAGAACGGTATCTTGGGTTGCGGCCCATATGAATCGATATCAGATAGGGAAATACCAAATCTAATGGTAAAGGGGAATTTTATGCAAAGCATTATTTTAGCGGGTGGTAGAGGTTCACGCCTTGAACCGTACACTCGGATATTACCCAAGCCCCTTTTTCCAATTGGGGAAAAACCGATAGCAGCTATTTTGGTTCATCAACTCTATAAGGCAGGATTTAATGAAATCATTATGTGTCTTGGGTATCTTTCTGATCTCATCAGGCTTTATTTTCAAGATGGCAGTCAATTTGGTCTGACCATCCGGTATTCTATTGAAACCACTCCCTTAGGGACAGCCGGCCCTTTAAAGATAGTCGACAATTTAGAAGACAATTTTTTAGTCGTCAATGGGGATGAGTTAACCACTTTAGATTTTAGGGCGTTATATGAACATCATATAGCAACACAAGCAGATATGACGGTCGCTGTACACAAGAAGACCGTTTATTCATCGTTTGGTGTTCTAGAGATTAGGGACGGCCAAGTGACGGCCTATTCAGAGAAACCTACCTTGAACTATTGGGCCAGCATGGGCATTTACGTGATCAATAAACGGGTTCTTTCCTTAATCCCAGAAAATAATCGTTATGATATGCCAGACCTAGTTCAGCGCCTTCTTTCAGAACAAGCTCGGGTTGTAAGTTATGAAAGTGAGGATCTTTGGTTTGATATTGGGACGATGACGGACCTCGAGAAGGCCAAAGAGGAGTTTAAAAATTTAAAGCTACCTTAAAGAGAAAAGAGAAAGAAAACAGAAAGAGAAAGAAAAGCACGCGGTAGCGAAAAGTGTGCATTTTTATTAAAAAACAGCTTGCCCCTGAAAGGTGTGATTAGGGACATGAGAAAGGTATTGATCTTGGGAGGGTCAGGAATGTTGGGGCATACCTTGTTTCGTTATCTATCAAAAGATACAAGGCTAGATGTCTATGCTACGGTCCGATCTCCAAAGGAGTTAACTGGTTGGATACCGATCGATTGGATGAGTAAGGTGCGCAGTGACATCGATGTTCTAAATTCAGATAGCCTAACTAAGGTCTTCGCGGATGTGTCACCTGAAGTTGTGGTGAATTGTATCGGAGTGATTAAACAGGTGGCAAAGGCCCAAGACCCCATTGCAACAATTACAACTAACGCACTTTTACCGCATAGGATTGCCTTGCTTTGTAGTGCGACAAGTTCGCGCTTAATCCATGTCAGCACAGATTGTGTTTTTGATGGAGAGAAAGGTGGCTATTTAGAAGGGGATGTTTCTAATGCCGATGATCTTTACGGCAGAACAAAACTTCTCGGCGAAGTAACTTACCCTCATTGTGTTACCCTGCGCACTTCAATTATCGGGCATGAGTTGAAAGGGAATTATGGTTTAGTCGAATGGTTTCTTAGTCAAGAAAAACCGATTAGTGGCTTCCGGAACGTAATTTTCTCTGGTTTTCCAACCGTTGAATTAGCTAAAATTATTCGTGATTATGTAATCCCTAATACAGAAATGGTGGGGCTTTACCACGTATCGTCAGAGCCAATTTCCAAATACGAGTTGCTAAAACTGATCAAGGTCGAGTACGGAAAAAAGGTGCAAATCAAACCTGAGGACAGTCTTCGCCTCGATCGATCGTTAGATTCAGGGCGATTTCGATCTCTAACGGGCTATAATCCACCTGCGTGGCCAGACCTAATTCACGCAATGCATCTGGACTATTTGCAGGGCCCCTATCAAGACAGCAAAAGCAAGGGGGAGTGAAAATTGAATCTTTTTGATAATAAAGTAATTGTCATTACCGGGGGTACAGGTTCACTCGGTAAGGTGTTAACCCGTCGGCTTTTACAAAAGGAACTTGGTGCTCCGAAAAAAATAATTATTTTTTCGCGTGATGAAGCTAAACAACACGCAATGAGAGTTGAATACCAGCATAAAAAAAATGTTACCGATGAAGTGATCTATGACAATTTTGCTCGACTGATCGAGTTTAGAATAGGGGATATCCGTGATTATCATTCCGTATGCGCTGTGTTAAGGGAAGCAGACATTGTGATCAATGCCGCAGCCCTCAAACAGGTTCCTTCTTGCGAGTATTTCCCGTTTGAAGCGGTGCAGACCAATGTGGTAGGTCCGGAAAATATCATCCGCGCTATTCGAGAAAACAATCTTAAAATCGAGACAGTAGTCGGAGTCTCTACGGATAAAGCTTGTAAACCGGTCAATGCTATGGGGATTTCAAAAGCCATGCAAGAGCGGATTTTCATCGCGGCCAATATAACGCTTCCCAGGACAAGATTCATTTGTGTGCGTTACGGGAATGTGCTGGCCTCAAGAGGATCTGTCATACCTTTGTTCCATGAACAAATTAAGCATGGTGGTCCGCTTACTGTTACGACCAAGGAAATGACGAGATTTTTATTACCTTTAGATAGCGCCGTAGATACCATATTTGCTGTCTTAAAGGGTGCTAAACCCGGAGAAATATTCATCCCGAAAATTCCCGCAGCCCTTATTCAAGATGTCGCAAAGGCTTTGATGGGAGAACGAAAGATAGCCATCAACTACACGGGAATTCGCCCGGGGGAAAAGGTCCATGAAATTATGATTTCTGAAGAAGAGGCTTGGCGAACGTATGACCGCGGGGATTATTATGCAATTAAGCCTATGCTTCCGGAACTGGTCATGGCGGAACCCGGACTGCAAGCTTTATCCAAAGAGTATAGTTCGGGGGATTCCCTCATGACTTATGACGAGACAGTAGCCTTGTTGCATAAACATCATTTAATGGTAGGGCAAGAAAATCAAGAAGCCGAGGAATTTTTACGATGAAAGAAAACTATCGGATTGCTTGTATCTGTCAAATCTATAATGAACTTTGTAAAGACAATCTAGAGCGGTTTGTAAAGTATGTTTTGCCGGCAGTGAGCGATCTTGTTGTCTATGATGA
>JAJYAS010000480.1 GCA_021779415.1 Bacillota bacterium | reverse complement strand
TCTGCTCAAGTAGGCGGCAATGCTGGGTTGGAACCTGTTATGTCTTGGAAAGCAAAGGTCTCTCATGTCAAAAGCATAAAGACTGGAGAAACTGTAAGTTATGGTCGTACATTTCAAGCGGCCTATCCTACGTGTGTCGCGACAATCCCGGTGGGATATGCGGATGGATTGCGCAGGGCACTTTCCAATCAGGGGGAAATGCTAATACATGGTAAACGATCGATGATGATTGGGCGGGTCTGTATGGACCAAACCATGCTTGAAGTGACCAAGATCAAGAAAGTGAACGTGGGTGATGTCGTCACGATTTTGGGTAAAGATGGCTATGAACAAATCACAGCGACAGAAATGGCAGATTGGCTGGGGACTATTAGTTATGAAGTGATCTGCGGTATCTCTAAACGGGTTCCCCGCGTCTATATCGAACCAACGGAGAATAACAATTAGCCAAGTTTTCTATAAGATTTCGTGGGCTCACACAAGTACAATGTGTGAGCTTTGGCATTCGTGGAGGAAAATGGACGTGAAGAATAAACATAATACCTATAATTCGTTGTTTCATTGGCATAGTTTTCGCTTAAAGTTAGTACTTGAAGGAATCTGTGTGGGGATTTTGACGGGCCTTGTGGTGGTTCTTTATCGTTTTGCTCTGGAACGGGCGGGGGTCATGCTGACTGGAGTCTATCACGATTTGTCTCAAAGACCTTGGTTAATACCCATTTGGGTGGTAGCTTTGGTTGGGATAGGCTATGTGGTCGGTTTGATGGTCGACTATGAACCTATGATTAGTGGAAGTGGGATTCCTCAGGTAGAAGGGGTCTTGTTGCGGAAACTCACTATGCAGTGGTGGAAGGTTATTATTGGGAAGTTTACCGGAGGGGTTTTAGCCATAGGAGCTGGGCTTTCTATGGGACGAGAAGGACCCTCTGTTCAATTAGGTGCGGCCGTCGGTCAGGGCTTTAGTAAGACCTTCAAGAGAATAAAGATCGAAGAAAAGTATCTCATCACCAGTGGAGCCAGTGCGGGTCTTGCTGCGGCCTTTAATGCTCCTTTGGCGGGAGTCATGTTTGCTTTAGAAGAGGTCCATAAAAACTTTTCACCTCTCGTTTTGCTATCAGCGTTATCTGCAGCTTTATCAGCCGATTTTGTAAGCAGTGAATTTTTTGGTCTGAAGCCAGTGTTTAACTTTGCAAATTTGACGATTTTGCCCCTAAAATCGTACGCTTTTATTGTCGTATTGGGAGCGATCGTTGGGGTTCTTGGGGTCGTCTTTAATAAAACGCTTTTAAAAACGCAGGATTTGTATACTGGGCAAAAATGGCTCTCGAAAAGGTTCTGGATAATTATCCCTCTCTTAATTTCCGTTGTCTTAGGATTCAGTTTACCCCAGGTTTTAGGTGGAGGGCACGAGCTGATAGCGTCGTTAGTTACTACTGGGAATTTCCCTCTCGTCGTTCTTTTAGTTATACTGGCCGGCAAATTTTTGTTTACAATGGCCAGCTTTGGATCGGGTGCACCTGGAGGAATTTTTCTCCCTTTGCTTGCCATCGGCGCAGTAATCGGGAATATTTATGGAGTGGTCCTTGTTCAGTTTTTTCACATTAATAATGGTTTTATTAGCAATTTTATCATCTTGGCGATGGCTGGTTACTTCACAGCGGTGGTTAGAGCTCCAATCACAGGGACAATTCTGATTACGGAAATGACCGGCTCCTTTAGTCATTTGCTTTCATTGGCACTTGTTTCAATCGTAGCCTATATGGTGGCGGATCTTTTGGGTTCAAAACCAATTTACGAGTCGTTACTGGAAAGAATTTTACATAAACAAGGTGAGGGGATAGCTTCCGGAAATGAGAGAACAAAATCTATCCTAGAGTTTGCAGTGTGTATGGGGTCAAAGTTGGATGGCAAGCAAATTAAAGAAATCAAATGGCCAACCCATTGCTTGCTAGTTTCGGTAAAACGTGGAGAACAGGAGATAATCCCTAAAGGGGATACGCTGATCTGGCCAGGGGATTATTTAATTGTCCTGACCAATGAGGATAAAGTTTCTGAAATTAATGATACTCTGACTCAGATGGTCGGATGTTGTGAGATTTGAGCTTAGCGCTCACTCTAATTGAGATTAGAGTGAGCGCTTTTTATGCCACAAATATGTAATTCGAATTCTTGTGATAAATATGATTGAATCGAGGCATATTACCCAATACCCCTTTGTACATTGGGAAAATTGAGTATGGGATTTTATTACTAGATAAAGTGAGGAGTAACATGGAGCAAAAGGTTAAAGTCTCTGGAACTCAGGTTGCCATGTTGCTGTTCGTTTTTGTTACTTCTACGATAACAGTCTATGTCCCGAGCTTTACAGCAAAAGAGGCTAAGGAGTCAGCTTGGTTAGCAGTCTCAGTAATCCCGTTTGTATATGGGTATCTGACTCTTAGACTCATTTATAAGCTAGGAAGTTATTTTCCAGGATTGACCTTCTACCAATACTGCGAAGTTATTTTGGGCAAGCTTTTAGGTAAGGGCCTAGGGGTAACGTACATTGTAGCAATGTTGATCACCAACATCCTGATACTGAGAGAATTCTCTGATTTCCTAATGATTACCACTCTGCCTTTAACTCCAAAAATTTGGCTACTCACTGCTATCGCGGCCTTGGCAACTTATGGTGCGTATAAAGGTTTGGAGGTCATTGTTCGTGCTGTTCAATTTATTTTTGGCATATACTTCCTAGCTTCAATCACAACCCTATTATTGGCTCTAACTAATTTTCAAGTGGGTCGCTTATTGCCCGTTCTGGATGAAGGAGTATTGCCGATTCTCAGGGGTTCAATTGCGCCCGCATCTTGGTATGGGCAAGTTTTCGTGTTTTCATTTATTTTTCCGTTTGTTAACAAGCCAAAGGAGCTCAAGAAAAAGGGAACAATAACCTTAGTGGCTGTTACAATCTTTGCCACACTTGACGTGGTCGTCACGGTGGGGGTATTTGGAGCAAATTTAACGACGGTCTATACTGTTCCTTTTTGGGTTTTGGCCAAGAGTATTGATTTCGGTGATATTGTGCAAAGAATTGAGAGTTTCCTTTTGGTTTTTTGGCTGTGTGGAATTTTCATCAAAGCAGCTTTTTTTAGTTGGATAATTGGCTTAGGTATAACTCAGGTTTTTGGATTCAAGAATACCAAGGCTGTGTTAAGTATTACGGCAACTTTTGAGGTGATTATTGCGAATACCTTTCTAAGAAATGCCTCACTGATCCAATTCCTTGTGAGCAATGTTTGGCCTAGCTTTGGAATTGCCTTCTGTTTTCTTATTCCACTGTTTCTTTTGCTAATCGCTCGGGTAAGGAAGAAACAAAGGCCTACTCCCAGTTGATAATTGAATAGAAATACAGGCATATTAAAAGCAAGTTCATAGCTTGGTAGGGGGGGGATCACCATAAAGTTCAAATCGTTACTTAAGAGGTCCCTTGGTTTCTCCGCAGACAAAAGTTTAAAAGGGGCTGAGCAGGCACCCCAAGAGAAACATCGACTGGACACTTCTCTCGAGGATAATTTAACGGAATTACATAAGATCTTTGATTTATGTGGAGACGTTGTCTTTAGAACGTTTACGCTTAATTGTGAACCTCCGATCAAGGCTGTGGCTGTTTTTGCAGATAGTATCATTGATGAAACAAACGGGAGTGCCACGGTTCTTAAAGCCATCATGCAACTGACCAGCTCTTTACCAGTTAACATTCAACTTACAAAAGCGAACTCAATTCAGATCTTAAGTGAGCGCTTGTTGACCGCGATGAGGACCCAGAACACCGACGATTTTCTGGAATTGGTGGATTATGTGTTTAAAGGAGGGGTGACCATTCTCATCGATGGCTCGCCCCAAGCTCTGATTTGTTTTGTCGGAAGTTCGCTCGGAAGAGCCATTGCAGAGCCGGTCACTGAACCGGTGGTAAGGGGTTCTAGAGACGGCTTTGT
>JAJYAS010000479.1 GCA_021779415.1 Bacillota bacterium | reverse complement strand
TAGGAGTTGTTTCTCCGCAAACAACGGAACAAGTCGTTGAAATCGTCAAATTGATGAACGAGCATGATATTAAACTTGTTCCCCGGGGTGCCGGGACGAATGAGAGTGGCGGAACCATTCCTTCTGAAGAATCTGTGGTAATTAGTTTTACTAAAATGACTAAAATTCATGAAATAGACACTGAAAACTTTGTAGCAGTCGTTGAACCTGGAGTGATCAATTTTGACCTTCAAGTTGAACTGGAAAAGAAAAAATTCTATTTCCCTCCCGATCCATCCTCCTTTAAGGCCTCAACCATCGGAGGGAATGTCGGTGAATGCTCCGGTGGACCGAAATGTTTTAAATATGGGGTTACTCGTGACTATATCTTGGGTCTGGAAGTCGTTCTCCCCAATGGCAAAGTCATTCAAACAGGGGGGCGTAATTTCCACAGTGAGCCGGGTTATGATTTGACTCGAATCATTGTTGGCGCAGAAGGAACCCTAGGACTGGTCACCAAAGTTTTCGTCCGGATCATACCGATGCCCAGAGCCAAGAAAACCATGCTGGCTATTTACGACAAAGTTGAAGATGCTTCTCAAACGGTTGCCGATATCGTTGCAGCCGGTATTATTCCGACAACCCTGGAATTGATGGATAATTTGCTGATCAATACGACTGAGGACTTTACCCATGCCGGGATTCCCCGTGACGCTGGAGCTGTTTTGATTATTGAGGTGGACGGATATCCAGAAGATATGGACGGGCAAGTCAAGACGATTGGTGAAATCGCCAAAAAAATTGCCAAAGAATTCAAAGTTGCTCAATCGGCAGTTGAAGTGGATCAAATTTGGACTTCAAGGCGCAGTGCTTTCGGATCGGTTGCTCGCGTTAGACCATCGTATGGTGTTAATGATATTACGGTGCCGAGGAGTAATTTCCCCAAAGCGATTGAAGGAGTCCTTAAAGTAGCCAAAGATTTTGGCGTGACCATCGGAGTTGTGGCCCATGCCGGTGACGGAAATCTTCATCCGCTCATTCTTTTCGATCAACGGAATAAAGAGGAAACTGAAACCGTCCATGCCGCTGAACAGGCGCTCTGTATGATGGCTCTTGATCTCGAAGGTACAATAAGTGGTGAGCACGGAATCGGGCTCGTCAAGAAGAAGTATCTTGATAAGGAGTTTACACCCGCTGCTATGGAAGCGTTTAGAAAGGTTAAGCGAAGCTTTGATCCGAGCAATCGCTTTAACCCAGGTAAGGTCATCGACCTATAATTTTTATTAAAGGATCTCCTTCAAGTGGCTTTTGATGCTGCTCTGGTGATGACACTGGAGCAGTATTTTCTCAAATAACGCGTATTTTCTGTTTCTAATCTCGGAATGTCCGTTTAGCTAATTATTATACATAGAATGGTATTTCTTGTAAAATCGGGGATAAACTATATCTTAGCTTTGCGCGGCCTTCATAATCGTTTAAAGTTCATGACGCTGCGCTGCAGGTGTGGTTAATTTCAATATTGATGGTGAGAATACGGACTATTAATTGAAGGAGGGTTACCTTGGAAGACAGAGTTTTTCGTCTTAACGAACTGGCCCAGTTTGATGCCAGTGCTCCTCAGAAAGTAATGGTTTACCAGACAGATAAGACTTTAGGTGCTATGTGGTGTTTAGAACCAGGGCAAGAGGTGTTTCTCCATCAACATCCTAATGCGGATGATGTGTGGATTTGCTTGGAGGGAGAGTCAGGTCAATATTTTGCTGGAGAAGGACAAGAAGTAAACATAAAAAAAGGGATGGCGATTCTTGCTAAAGCAGGGCAAACTCACGGTATGCGTAATACAGGTAAAGATCGGTTCGTGTTTATTGGAGTTGTTGGCCCAGTACCCGCTGAAACAATTAAGTTGTAAAATAACTTCGAAAAATTAACTATTTTTTATATTGACTAATCTGAGAATAAGATAGATAATGGTATTAAAGCAAAATGAAACTGAGTTTCACATAGTAAAACAAGTGAATTCGTTTCTGATGTAATTTAAGAACCCCACAAATACCCAGTGAAAAATGAACTGCGTAGAAGGGAGGGGAAATTCTCTTTTAATTGATATTTGGTAATTGTTCAAAGCCTTCCCTTGATTTAGGCTCTTATACAGGTGAGCTTGGCTGAATTTAACTAAGTATCGAAAAGGGAAGGAAAAGTTACCTTCTAAGCAGGAATCAAATTTTGGGTTGGGATGATCACCAAGCGACCTAAATAGTTGCAGAAAATTTCATTATGGAAGTGATAACGTATGGCAAAATTTTTAGAGTACCAGGGAAAAGAATGGCTTAGAAAAGCAGGACTGCCTGTTCCACAAGGCCGCGTAGCTTCTTCTCCTGAAGAAGCCAAAAAGATTGCTGAGGAGATTGGCAAGGCTGTAGCCGTTAAAGGTCAAGTTCAGGCCGGAGGGCGTGGCAAGGCGGGAATTGTTAAACTGGTTAATACACCTGACGAAGCGGCTGCGGCTGCAACCGAAATTTTTGCTAAGGACGTCATGGGAGTGCCCGTTAAACAGGTTCTTATCGAGGAAAAACTGGACATTAAAAAAGAGTATTATTGCTCATTCGTTGTTAATGGAGCAAGAGAAGCTCGTTCGCCAATGCTCATGTTCAGCACTGAGGGTGGCATGGACATCGAAAGTGTCCCGGAAGAGTTGCTTTTCAAGGTTAACATCAATCCTATTAACGGTTTACAAATTTATGATGCCGTTGATCTCTGTGCTCGAGCTGGAATTCCAGCTCAAGATCTCAGTAAGTTTGCAAGTTTCCTAACCAAACTTTCACAAGCTTACAAAAAATATGATTGTCAAACCTTAGAGATTAACCCATTCATCATGACAGGTAGCGGTAACTTGGTTTGCGCAGATTGCAAAATGGAAATTGACAATAGTTCAGTTGGCCGTCATCCGGAATTCGGAATTTCAATTGCACGCGATTTGCCAGGCGCTCCTACAGAATTGGATCTCATCGGGTGGAGTATCGAAGAAACCGATGCTCGTGGTACCGGGTTCCTTATGAATATGGGCTATGACGAAGTAAGTCCAGGCTACATTGGTTATCATCCTATAGGCGGCGGTTCAGCAATGATGGGGCTAGACGCTCTCAACCAAGTAGGTCTTAAGCCCGCTAACTATGCTGATACTAGTGGTAACCCCGTTGGTTCAAAGATTTATCGTGTTGCCAAGTGTGTTCTATCCCAGCCAAATATCGACGGCTATTTGCTCGGCGGATTTATGATGGCAAATCAGGAACAGTGGCATCATGCCCATGCTATCGTTAAGGTACTAAGGGAAGTGCTACCGACACAGAAACCTGGATTACCCTGCGTTCTACTGCTCTGTGGCAACCGGGAAGATGAATCTCTAGAAATTCTTAGGACGGGGCTTGCGGACCTTATGACTCCTGACGGCCCGGGCAAGAGAATCGAGATTTATGGCAAAGAGTATGTAACTGATACGAAGTTCATTGGACAAAGACTCTTAGCTCTTAGTAAAGAATACAGAGCCGAAAAAGAATCTCAAGGAAAGTAGGGGAAACCTATGCTGGAATTCGCTGAAAAAACTCTGAAAGTCAAAATCGATACCAGCAAGTGTGATACATGTGAGACTAAGGCATGTGCTGAAGCGTGCAAAAAGTACGCCAGAGGTTTGCTTGGGATTGACGACCAAGGTAGAGCTTCGGTTGCACATCGCGATGCGGAAGAAGTTTTGCGTCTCGGAACTGAGTGTTTAGCATGTGAACTCGCTTGTAAGACCAAAGGTAACAACGCCATAACCATTGAGATTCCTGTTAAAGGTTTGGATGAGTACCTTCAAAAGCGACAATAGTATTAAGTTATGAAATTGAAGTAAAATCAAGGAACACCAAGCGTTAGGTTCCAAACGTAGCAAAATGTTAAATGAGGGATAAGAATGGGCATTTTGATCAATAAAAATACAAAGGTCATCGTCCAAGGGATAACGGGCC
>JAJYAS010000478.1 GCA_021779415.1 Bacillota bacterium | reverse complement strand
ACAGAGTTTATATCTCGATGTACATTAGACTATGTCTAATAATAGTACGCATACGAACTGTTGCTGTACAAAGAGAAAGGGGATTGGTATGAAAAGAGTTTTATTGATTATTTTAGCAATGGTTGTTGTGCTTACAGGATGCAGTGCTACGGAACAAAAAGATATGCAAGCTGGCACTGATGTTCAGGCAAGTAAGCCAGTTTTTGTGATGGCGGGGATCATCGATGCTAACGAAAAAGCTGGGATTACAACAAAGATTTCGGCGAAAATTTCAGATATCTCAGTGGACGTAGGCTCTGTTGTAAAAAAAGGGGATAAGCTTATTTCACTTGATGCCAAAGATATTGAAGCCCAAGTAGCCCAGGCCCAAGCAGGGGTAAATACCGCTCAAGCGAATCTAGTCAAAATGCAGTCTGGGGCTCGACCTGAACAAATAGCTCAGGCTCAGACTCTGCTAGACAGCACTAAAACTGCCTATACAAATGCAAAGAATAACTTTGATCGGAACCAACAGCTTGCTAATGCTGGGATAATATCGCAAGCACAACTGGAAACGGTTCAAACACAATTGTCTGCTGCTGAAGCTCAGTATAAATCAGCGCAAGATCAGCTGGATATATTAACTAAAGGGGAAACAAAGGAAGCCTTGAATGTTTTGCAAGCACAAGTTAATCAAGCCCAAGCGTCGTTAGACTTGGCTAAGACTCAACTTGCCTATGGAACGATAGTATCTCCAGTCTCTGGTACAGTAAGTGCAAAAAATATCAATGTCGGCGAATTGGCTTCGCCAGGAGTTATTTTGTTAACAGTTATCAATGTTGATTCGTTATACATTAAGGCTTCTCTGCCTGTCGGATTTATGGAAAGTGTAAAAGTTGGTCAGGAAGTTGTCGTAAAGGTTACAGAAATCCCCGATAAAGAATTTTCAGGAAAAGTTTCTTTCATAGATCCTGTCATTGACTCTCGCAGTAAAAGTGTTTTGGTGAAAATTACAGTGAATAACCCTGATTTAGTCCTAAAACCCGGAATGCTAACAGAAATCGGTCTTAAAAAGTAAGGACAGGTGAAGGAAAATGAATGAAAAGCGTAAAAAGATTATTTATTTAATCATAGCCCTTATGCTCATTGCGTTTGCCAGTATCGGATTATATTACTGGTATAAAAATGCCTATTACGTTTCAACCGAGGACGCTAAAGTAATGGGGGACATTGTTAGCGTAAGTCCACAAATTACCGGAAAACTTCTGGAAATCAATGTGGAAGAGGGAGATGCCGTAGTTAAGGACCAAATTCTGGGTCGCCAAGGCATCAGTAATGCTCAGGAAACTAACATTGATCAATCTGTTTTTAGGGCACCCATTAACGGAATTATAATTAAAAAGCAAGGAACTGTTGGAGAAGTTATTTCTCCAGGACAAACTATCGCGATGATGATTGATCCTAATAAATTGTATATTACTGCGAATATTGAAGAAACAAAACTTGGAAAGATTAAGCAGGGTCAAAAGGTGGATATTACGATCGACCAGTTTTCTAATAAAAAGTTTACCGGTCAAGTTAAGTATGTCGGTCAGGCCTCTAATTCGACGTTTGCCCTTCTCCCTTCTTCTACGAGTGGTACGTTTACAAAAGTTATTCAGAAAATACCTATAAAGATTGAATTTGATAAAAGCGATAATACCTTACTTCCCGGTACGAATGCTGTTGTCAATATTCACATTAAGTGATGAGGTGAAGTAGGTATGGCAGAACATGACCATCAGGAAGGTTCGGGTGACGGTTCTTATAAGTGGGCTGCCTTGTTTGTTGTTGTCATAGGGACGTTTATGGTAATGCTGGACAGCAGTATTGTTAATATCGCAATTCCTAAAATGATGAATGTTTTTGGGTCAGACTTGGAAACCGTAAAGTGGATTCTCACAGGTTATACTTTGACTATGGGTGCTGTTGTACCCATCACGGGGTTTTTAAGTGATACGTTTGGAGTTAAAAAGCTCTTTATTTTTGCGTTGGGGTTTTTCACGTTAGGGTCCTTTTTGTGTGGTTTCGCCTGGAGTGCAAATACTATGATAGTATTTCGTGTTATTCAGGCGTTGGGTGGCGGTGCTATTATGCCAGTCGGAATGTCCTATATTATGCAGATATTTCCGGTTAATGAACGTGGTAGAGCCTTAGGTTTTTGGGGGATTGCTTCAATGTCTGCGCCTGCTATAGGGCCTACCTTAGGCGGATATATTATTCAATATATGGATTGGCGGTTTATCTTTTATGTTAATGTGCCAATTGGTGTATTTGGTGTAATTTTTGCGAGCATATTATTAAGGGAAACTTCTCTAAAACCCTATAAAGGGAATTTTGATTACATTGGATTCTTTTCTTCAATTGCCGGGATCGTCAGTCTGTTATATGTCCTTGGCGAAGGCAGTACTATCGATTGGGGAGATGTAAAATTCCCGCTTTTGTTGGCATTTGGTTGTTTTAGTCTCCTCATCTTTGTCGTTAATGAGTTGATGCATCCAGATCCATTGCTTGAATTACGGGTATTTAAAATCTATAATTTTACCTTAAGTCAATTTATTACAGGCGTAACCACTTTGGCTATGATGGGTGGCATCTATATTCTACCGCTATTCTTACAAAGTATAAGAGGGTATACTGCCATGGAAACAGGATTGATACTTTTTCCATCAGCCATTGCTTCAGGGTTAATGATGCCGATAAGTGGTGCTCTCTTTGACAAGTTTGGGGCCAAGGTCGTTACAGTTCCGGGGCTCATATTAGTAGCCCTAGCTACTTATGAAATGTCCCGGTTCAATATGGATACGACAAGAACTACCGTTACGTTGGTCGCCACTCTTAGGGGAGTTGGCCTCGGGTTTTCCATGATGCCGGTCAATACGGCTGCGATGAACTCCGTGCCGAGACATCTATTCGGGAAAGCTACGGCGCTGTCTACCACCGTTCGCAGTATTATGGGTGCAGTAGCAATTACGTTTATGACTACGATTATATCCAATCAATCAAGTTACAACTATGCAAGACTCAGCGAACAAATAACCCCGTTTAATCATACTTCAAGTAATATTGTCAAAGCTTTGCAAGGGATACTAATGAAATCTGGTCTATCTCAAGGAGTCTCCCAAGGGTATGCGTATTCCACCCTCGGAAAAATGCTTTATGCTCAGGCCTATTTAGATGCCATGAATTATGCTATTGCGGTGACAGTACCCGCCGTTTTTGTGGCCGTATTTTTAGTGCTATTAATGAAAAGTAGTAATAAGGCTAAGAATTTGGAACCAGATAAAAATCTGGCGAAAGGGGAGGGATTGCATGGAACAGAAGCCCGAGCCGCAACAGTTATGGAGTAGTCCTTCGGAGAGGGTGGTATTTCTCTTTAAATCCATTAACAAGATATATCGGGATCAACTCTATAAAAAATCTAGGCAATTTGGGTTAACTGGACCACAAATTGGCTTGATTATGGGTCTGCATAAGCATCCTGATTCAACCTTGAATGAGATAAGTGACCGCGTAGGTCTATCTAAAAGTACTGTTTCCGGAATTGTGGATCGTTTGGTCTCACATGGCATTGTCATAAGGGAAATTCCTGAAAACAATCGAAGAATTGTACAACTCTCACTATCACCAGAATGGCAAAAAAATAATGCTATTCATAAGCTATTCAGCCAATTGATTACCGACACCCTTAGGAACGCCAGTGAAGAGGAAATGAACAAAATTATTACTGGCTTGGAAATATTACACGATTTAATCAATACGGACAAAACCTGAATATTCGAACGTTTACTTAATTACCTATGTAAACGTTCGAAAAATATTGACCTAAGTCTAGATTTCTTGTAATATAGATTGAGACAAGTGAATATTAGTTCATATAGTAGCAGAGATAAGGTCTGCAAGTTTCTACCGGGCTGCCGTAAATGGTCCGACTATGAGCGAAAGTGCACCTAGGGCAACAAGTCCAAATACG
>JAJYAS010000477.1 GCA_021779415.1 Bacillota bacterium | reverse complement strand
GGTAGTCCACGCCGTAAACGATGGATACTAGCTGTTGGAGGTATCGACCCCTCCAGTAGCGAAGCTAACGCGTTAAGTATCCCGCCTGTGGAGTACGGTCGCAAGACTAAAACATAAAGGAATTGACGGGGACCCGCACAAGCGGTGGATCGTGTTCTTTAATTCGATGCTAAACGAAAAACCTTACCAGGGCTTGACATCTAGGGAATTTCTGCGAAAGCAGTTAGTGCCTTTTGGAACCCTATGACAGGTGATGCATGGCCGTCGTCAGCTCGTGTCGTGAGATGTTTGGTTAAGTCCATCAACGAGCGCAACCCTTGTACTTAGTTGAATTTTTCTAAGTAGACTGCCCCGGTAACGGGGAGGAAGGAGGGGATGATGTCAGGTCAGTATTTCCCTTACGTCCTGGGCTAGAAACACGATACAATGGCTAGTACAATGCGCAGCGAAGCCGCGAGGTGGAGCAAATCGCATCAAAGCTAGTCCCAGTTCGGATTGGAGGCTGAAACTCGCCTCCATGAAGTCGGAATCGCTAGTAATCGCAGATCAGCAAGTTGCGGTGAATACGTTCCCGGGTCTTGTACACACCGCCCGTCAAACCATGAAAGTGACCAACACCCGAAGTCCGATTCGTCGGCCTAAGGTGGGGGGCATGATTGGGGTTAAGTCGTAACAAGGTATCCGTACCGGAAGGTGCGGATGGATTACCTCCTTTCTAGGGAGTTACGATGCCTATCGTTCGCGTAAGCAACGGTAGAGCTAGGTCGGTCTCGTAAATATGACGAGCTTACATATTTACAATTTAGTCCTTTTTCGAAAGGGCCGAGACTAAAGTTCAAAAAAATCTCGAACGTGAGATTGACGAGATATTGCACAACCAGATTGTTAAAAAATAAATACTCCCCGTTTGTCGGGGAGTATTTATTTGGCTCGTGGGGTGATTTAGTTTCTATGGAACAAGGAACCGAACAGAGCTTGTAGCACCAGTGTATGGAGGTTGAGCATCACGATAAGACCGACCCCGCAGGCAATAAGTCCCCAAAGTCGAAAGCGATCATAACTAGAGACGCCACTACCAAAGTTATCAGCGATAGGCCGGTACCATGCCACGAGCGCACCACCTAGTATAGTGATGATAATCCCGATAAAAAACCAGCTCCAGCTAAATGTATATGTCATATCCCCTCAGTATATCACTTGAATTATTGATATGGGTACGTTAGAATGGGTGAAGTCCGCTGCAAGAGGTAGGCGCCGTTAACAATCCATCAATCCCTTATGGGGGCATAGCTCAGTTGATTAGAGCACCTGCTTTGCAAGCAGGGGGTCCAGGGTTTGAGTCCCTGTGCCTCCACCAATGTTTCTCTCTCATCGTATGCATGGGGTGGAAACATTGGTTCTCATAAAAGGGAACCTGTACATTTTATGTATGGGGTGGTTCGGGCCTTTGGTCCGGTACCACTCCACCATGGGCGATTAGCTCAGCTGGTTAGAGCGCGTCACTGATAATGACGAGGTCGGAGGTTCAAGTCCCTCATCGCCCACCATGGTATTATTTTAATAAATCATACAGTTCGGGCGCTTAGCTCAGTTGGCTAGAGCATCTCGTTTACACCGAGAGGGTCGGGGGTTCGAGCCCCTCAGCGCCCACCAAGAAAAAGACCTCATCCGTACGGATGAGGTCTTTTTCTTACTTTAGCTTTAGCTTAAGCTAAAGCACGCAAACACTATCCATGGGTCGATGGATTAGTATTTACAAAACATAAGATTTATGATAAAGTAAGATTAAATGGCTGACACAAAAAGCAAATACGACTCACTTCCCACTAGCCCCGTAGATATCGCGGCGCGCCATCGTCGCGTAACCGGTCTTGGTGGAGTTGCGTATGAAATCGCCAATCCTCCAGAAATGGAGAGATCATCGATTTGGGATATGGAGTCGACAGAGTTCGCGCAGGCGGGGCAGGTCACGAAGATTGACGGTAAATGGTATAGATGGACACCTCAAGTGCATCAAGTCGAAAGTTATCTTAATGACATCGGGCTTCGAGTCTACGAATCTCGCGAGGAACCCCTGACGTACCGGGGATACTACAGTCACGATACGACCGGTGGAAAGAATGGTGCGGGCTGGGATAATCGTTTCCAATTAGCCGACCCTTACATTGCAAAAACGACACACGGTCGAACGTTCACTCATCGTGAAGTGTTTGAGCCTCGAACCCACATGCCAGACGATCAGATATTGAAGGCTGTTCCACTTACGGATGAAGAAATTTTACAGTTAGAATTTTAGAAAAAGCCTTGCAAAACCTTACAAAAGAGAGTATATTGGCTTGTTAGTGATGCGAATGTTCCCAATTAGGAACCTCTGGCGCTTAAAAAGACAGAATGAGTGCGAGCTAGCATTTCTGTCGCTGAAACTACAACAAAGTTACCATAGACTGTCTGTTACACAGATGATACCATGGTCTGAGTTGTAAATATTTTGTACTCGAACGCAGACAAATTCACATCAACCATAACCATGATGTGCTAGAATGTGCGCTCGAGTGAGGGGCACGATAACCTTAACAATTTGATGATGTAAGAAAGAAAAGATTGACGGTATTAGCGATTGCAAATAGCAATTACTAGTTAAGTCGATGCATAAAAAGGTACTCAAGGGCACTGTAGTGGATGCCTAGACGTATATTACCGATGAAGGACGTGGAAGACTGCGATAAGCTTCGGGTAGCTGTCAACAAGCTATTATCCGGAGATTTCCGAATGGGGAAACCCAGCATGAGTAATGTCATGTTGCCTGCAACTGAATACATAGGTTGTATGAGCGGGAACCAACTGAACTGAAACATCTTAGTAGGTTGAGGAAGAGAAAGTAAATAACGATTCTCGGAGTAGTGGCGAGCGAAACGGGATCAGCCCAAACCTTACAAGTTTTTGTCTATTTACTTAGACAAATAAGCTGATAGGCGAATACTTATAAGGGGTTGTGATATAACACAAGACCAGGTCAGAGAACTTGAATTTCGGTTCGAGGTATCTGACTTGCGATATCAGGCTATCAACTGGTAGTAAGGTAAAAAATCAGCGTGGTTAGCAGAATAGTTTGAATGACTAGCCAAAGGACGTGAAAGCCGTGTACGTGAAAACGACGCTGACCTTATATGTGTTTTATCGAGTAGGGCGGGGCACGAGAAACCCTGTCTGAATCCGGGAGGACCACCTCCCAAGGCTAAACATAATATACGATCGATAGTGAACTAGTACAGCGATGGAAAGGTGAAAAGAACCCCGGGAGGGGAGTGAAATAGATCCTGAAACTCTGTGCCTACAAGGAGTCGGAGCCGGCTTGTCCGGTGACGGCGTGCTTTTTGTAGAACGATCCAGCGAGTTACTTTTTAAGGCAAGGTTAAGTCAGTTGACGGAGCCACAGTGAAAGCGAGCCTGAATAGGGCGATTTAGTCTTAAGAAGTAGACCCGAAACCGGGTGACCTAACCATGAGCAGGCTGAAGCTTCTGTAACAGGAAGTGGAGGGCCGAACCGTAGTCCGCAGCAAAGGGCCCGGATGACTTGTGGTTAGAGGTGAAATGCCAATCGAACTCGGAGATAGCTGGTTCTCCTCGAAACAGTTTTAGGACTGGCGTCGTGTAGTAACAGTCGGGGGTAGAGCTCTGTAAAGGACTGGAGGAAGCAATTCTATCCACCCTTAACAAACTACGAATACCGACTGCGTAATCACGGCAGTTAGAACGGCGGAGCTAAGTTCGTCGCTCAAAAGGGAAACAGCCCAGACCATCGTCTAAGGTCCCTAAATTTACGTTAAGTGGGAAACAAGGTGAGATTTCTTAAACAGCTAGGATGTTGGCTTAGAAGCAGCCATTCATTTAAAGAGTGCGTAACAGCTCACTAGTCAAGAGATCTTGCGTGGAAAATGTAACGGGGCTAAACGTAATACCGAAGACATGGATGCGATTGTAATTTATTACAA
>JAJYAS010000476.1 GCA_021779415.1 Bacillota bacterium | reverse complement strand
GGATATGCGCGGGAGTTTGTCTCCAAGGTACAGCAAATGAGAAAATCGAATGACTATGAAATGATGGATAGAATCAAAATATACTATGATGGTGATGAGGAAATAGCTGAGGCAGTTAAGCTTTATGAAGACTATATAAAACAAGAGACTTTAGCAAACAATATTGAGAGAATCACAGATTCTAGCTTGGAAAATCAGGACCTTAACGGTCATGAAACAGGCTTGAAGCTGGAAAAATTGTAGGGGTGTTCCAGAGTTAGAAGCAGCGGACCTTAATTGTAGTAGAAAAACAAGGCTGGGAGCGATTATTTGCTTCCAACCTTGTTTTTGTTTTCTCCTTTGGCTTAGAACAGTAAAATATTCTAAAAATCAATTTGTATTGTTCTATAATCTCTATATTACATTTTTGATGCTAAAAATTTGAAAATTTAATCTTATTTACTAATATCAGCAGGATTTTAATAAACAGAGTTGAACGTTCTTTGTTATAATATTAAAAACTACTCTTAGCCAAGAAATTACACGATTAAGCGCTATCCTGAGGGTTATCCTCACTTAGATAAAGGAAAAAAGAGGGAGGAATTGAGATTAAGTGAAGAAACACTTATTGCTTCAAGCTAATGGTTTGGTAGTGTGCATAATGGCATTCCTAGTATTACAGCCTTTTTTAGTATTGGCTAATCAGTCGAATAAAATCGAACAAATTTACGGTACCAGCAGCTATCAAACTATGGTGCAAACTGCACTTAAGTTCCCTGCTGTGGTGGACAATGTTGTCCTAACTACCGGGAATAATTTCCCCGATGCTCTGGCCGGTGTTCCTTTAGCACACCAAAAACAGGGGCCGCTACTCTTATTAGAAAGAACGCCTGAATTAAGTCAGGATGCCTTTAACTATATTAAAGACCATCTTAATAAAAAAGGTGATATTTACATATTGGGTGGCACAGTCGCCGTTCCAGACGCGTTTATCACCGCACTAGTAAACTTAGGATTTAATAAGGAAAACATCCATCGGATTGCTGGGGATGATCGGTATGAGACTTCCATAGCTATTGCTAAAGAACTTAAGCATAACGGATCCGAATTTTATCTCGTACAGGGGGATGATTACCCGGATGCTTTGTCTGCATCTGTACTCGCTGCGACGACTGGTTATGTCAGTGAGGAAAAATCCAACTACTATAAAGCCAAAGGTCAAACTATTCCAGCCTCTCTTGGTGGAATACCTTTGATTTTGTTACCTTCTCAGGGGCCGATACCTGCAGCAATTATTGACTATTTTAATTCAACACCAATGCCAGACAATACCAATACCGTTCGGCAAAAATTCCATGTGGTAGGCGGAACTGCCGTTATACCAGAAGAGAGTTTGCTTCAACTTAAATCCCAAGTCAAACGGATTGTTCCAGAGGGACCTGCTCGTATTAGTGGCTATGACCGCTATGCTACAATGAGCAAAATCAATGGTCTTGAAAGTAGTTTTGACTCCTCCTGGCAAAACAATGGGGAAGGGGTTCCTATTCCACATATTTATTTAGCCTCAGGAGAGAATTTCCCCGATGCGCTTACGGGTGCAGTGCTAGCAGCCCAAGAGCAGGCCCCTCTTGTTTTGGTCAATGATTCCTTGCCACAGGAAACGATAGATTTGCTCAAGGGGTACTGGGATCGCAACCAAAAGGGGATTAATCGGGGTACAATAGTGACGACCTTCGGCGGGTCTAGTGTCATTGCTGATAAAACGATTTTATCCGTCGATTATATCCTGAATTACGGACAATCTATCGCCCATAAGCCGCTTGTACAGAGTTTTGCTGGTTCAGGTAGACTGGGCTATGTTGACGGACAAAGCCAGGTGGCAGAGTTTGCAATGCCTTCGGGGATTACGCAAGGAAATGACAAAACGGTGTACGTTGCCGATACCCAAAATCACAGAATTCGCTCAATATCTGGGGGAAAAGTTGTCACTATTGCAGGTGTCACCACCAGTAAAGATGATTATGGTATGCCTGTGGGCGGTTTTTTAGATGGTTCAAGTCCTTCGGCTATGTTTAATCAACCAAAGGGTCTCGCGGTCGATGAGAAAGGAACCATTTATGTAGCGGACTCTGGTAACGGTGCCATCCGAGTTATTGAGAAGGGAGGGCTTGTGAAAACTCTGGTAAAGGGATTAAACTCCCCGTCGGATATCGTCTTAGGTAACGATGGAAAACTCTACGTAACAGAAACCTTGAATCATCGTATCCTACAAGTTGATAAAAGCGGGAATTGGACTGTTTTGGCTGGCGGAGGGTACACTAAAAAAGACAATTGGCTCATGGGTGGGTATGCTGACGGAGTTGGAGAAATGGCACAATTTAACGAGCCCTCCGGTCTCGCCTTAGGATCGGATGGAACCTTGTATGTAGCGGATACTGGGAACCAAAGAATCAGGATGGTTTCCCCGATCGGAGAGGTAACAACTCTCGCTGGATCAGGGACAACTCCGATTGTAGACACCACCTATTTTAAAGGTGGTTTCCTGGATGGCCCAGGGACGACCGCCAAATTTAATTTTCCGAGTGGTATTGCTGTTTCCACGGATGGAACGGTTTATGTGGCTGATACGTATAACCATTGCCTGAGAGAAATCAATAAAGCGGGAGAGGTTAAGACGATAGCGGGAGATGGTGTGCATGGTAAGCAAAACGGGTACTCGGAACAGGTTCAGTTTGATTGTCCTTTTGCTGTCAATCTCAATGTGGAAGGTAACCTCTTAATTGCAGACCAATTTAATAACTCTATTCGACTTCTTGAATGGCAACCGTAGAACTTGATTTAGATCCTATTAAGGTCAAAGGAAAAGAAAAGTTGGTTGAAATCTAGCAGGTAGAGGGAGAACTCGATGAAAATTAAAGCAACTATGTTATTGGTCATGGTCTTAATTTTAACCCAAATAATCCTTACACCGAAGGAAGCCTCAGCAGCTCAACCTAACGTAAAATTGAGCAGTGTTAAAGGGGAAGTCTTCCTAAGAAATGGCGGTGGACTGCGCGAAGTGCCCGCGGTGAATGGAACTGAACTTGTTCAGGGCGATTGGTTGCGTACCGGTAAGAATAGTACTGCCACGCTCTCTTATGAAGATGGAACAGAAGCCACTCTTGGCGCAAGCTCTTACATAAATATTCAACAATTAACATCAAAAGATACTACGTCAGCTTCGGAACAACGTCAGGATGGAAGTACCTCTTGGCAAGATGGCCACCAGTCTTCCATTCAGCTGTGGTCAGGCAGTATTTGGAGTAACGTTAAAAGTCTCATAAATAGTGACGATAAATACGAAATTAAAACTCCAACCGCTGTAATGGGCGTACGTGGTACCTTATATTTGGTCAGTGTGGATCAGGGAAATGGGTCTACTCAGAGTGATGTAATTGATGGAACCGTTGGAGTCTCGCAAAATAATGAAGGAACACATGCTGCGCCAATCCAGTTAGTGACCATGGGTCAGACACTGAGGTTGAATTCAGTCGCAGAGCCCATGCCAGATCATCAAGCAATTAACCCTCAAGAATTGATCAAGAATACTCAACCGGAGATTCTTGTGCATTTGATTAATGATATTACTGAACGGGCGATGGCTTTAGCAGATCAAACTAAGGAACAACAGCAAACCTTTAGCCAAACGGGTAATATTGAAGATATAAGAACGGCTATCGGTACGACTTCAAAATTAAGTGGGTTAGCAAGTTTTTCAAACGCGTTTATGAGTAGCTTGCAGAACTCTGATAAGTTGGAAGCAGTAATACAAGCTCTCCAAGATAACCATCAAAGTTTAGAACAAGTGCAAAAGGCTATTGATTTAATAAAAGCTGAGACTGAAGTAATTAGGTCTGCGGTAGTAGAAACCGCAAAGAATGCTGGGGTAAGTCAGGAGCAAATTGATAGTATCGGGCAAGCAGCTACGGGCGATTCTTGGAAACCTTCAGAACTGCCAATTATACCCCCATCTTCG
>JAJYAS010000475.1 GCA_021779415.1 Bacillota bacterium | reverse complement strand
AGGTTGCCAGAAATGTCCGCGATCATGCCAAGCTCAACCTCAGTGTACTTACTACGTGCCACAAAAATTCCCTCCAAAGTCAAAAATACTCTATTCCGAGTATATCCGATTTTATGAAGAATAAATAGTAGGACAGAGGAAAAAATATTGGTTGACTATCCGATTAAATCGGAATTTTTTTAAGACAAACTAGTTGAAGCAGAGGTTCAAGATTCCATGGCGAGTAGCAATAGTGCAAGCACCCCTTAGGGACGACTTTATTTTCCGGAAAAATGACTAACGGAATTATAACCGTATATATTGTAATAGAACTAAATATTGCGTTTGGCGGGTGTGCAACCAATTTCTCTCTGAAGGGAGGAACTGGGGCTCATGAAAACATATGAAACGCTGATGATTGCGATCGGATCCTGTTCATTACTAGTAAGTTTACTAGTTTTAATCGTGGAGGTGATAAAAGCAATTAGTAGATAATATTTTTCTTGAAAGGTAAAAAGTAGCCAGCGTCAAACCGAGCTACTTCTCACCAACCGGTATAGGTTGCTTTGCCCGCACAGATAAGGATATTTCCTTATCTTTTTTTGCTTGCAATATCAAAATTATGTCGGCTGTTTCATTGGTATTACAAAATTAAAAATAATAATAGTAATAAGTTTTTAGTTTACAATGTTTTAACGATTTCGACAATCGAACTGGTATATGCTGGAATTGTCCGAATGAATTGCACAATTTGGGACTAAAGTCCTACCTGTACGAGCGAGGGGATGAAATTATGCAATTTACCATGCGCGCTGTTAGAGTTGCCTGCGGGTATGCGGAAGATGAGGTTGCCAGATATTGTGGAGTATCGACTGAGACGATAAATGAATTGGAGATTGATTCTGGTCAGATAGATTATAATTTACTGGCGAAACTTATTAATCTTTATGGAGTCACCCTAGATCTTATCTACCTGGGGTCTGAAACTGACTGCCGTCAAAAGCACAGGAATGGAGATTGCCGGAATTAGTCGATGCGGAACGCTACTATTTAGCTCAAGAGTTTAAATAAAATGATTTTGAGGTGAAGAAAGATGAGTCATAACTATTCAATTGAAACAAAGAATAATGAAGTAAAATTAATTCCTTATGAAGTATTATCGATGGCTGCCGAGGTTACTTATACTGAAATACCTGCCGGTGTGAAACTTGTTAACGCCCCAACTGCATGGGATAAGAGTGAAAAGGGCAAGGACATTGTAGTTGCTGTGTTAGATACAGGATGCCAAACCGATCATGTGGATTTAAACGATCGTATTATTGGCGGACGCAATTTTACAACAGATTATAATAGTGATCCTAATAACTTTTCTGATAATGTGGGGCATGGTACTCATGTAGCAGGTACCATTGCGGCATCAGAAAACAATATAGGGGTTTTAGGAGTAGCACCATTAGCCAAGCTACTCATTATCAAAGTTCTTGCCGGTAATGGATCGGGGGCATATGAGTGGATTATTAATGGGATTAACTATGCGGTAAACTGGAGAGGTCCTAGTGGAGAAAAAGCACGAGTAATTTCGATGTCTTTAGGAGGACCTCAAGATGTTCCAGAACTACACCAGGCTGTAAAAAATGCAGTGAATAACGGTATTTTAGTCGTTTGTGCAGCCGGTAATGGTGGAGATTGTAGCCCCCAAACAGATGAGTTAGATTATCCAGGAGCATATCAAGAAGTTGTTGAAGTTGGTGCTGTTGATTTAAATAAAAAAATAGCTTGTTTCAGTAATTCAAATAAGAATGTAGATTTGGTTGCACCAGGAGATGGAATTTTGTCAACTTATATTGGTGGAGGATATGCAACCCTGAGAGGAACTTCAATGGCAACTCCACATGTTTCAGGAGGATCGGCATTAATTATCAAACAATGTGAAAAAGAATTCGAAAGAACATTATCGGAAAATGAAATTTATGCTCAATTAATTAAGAGAACAAATGCCCTTGGTAATCCAAAATGCTTGGAAGGTAACGGTTTGTTAGATTTAGCAAAAGACTGAAAAGGTCAATTAAAGTGTGAGCATAGTTATAGTCCTTACTCTGAAGTATCTGATGGCTTAGTATTTTACACAGTTTCCTGTTTTTTCAAAACCGGTATCCAGATTTCGCTTTTAAACGTTGGTGACGTGACATCTTTGCTTTCATTCCACAAGATTTCTGGCCCTTCTGCTTGTTCATAGTTCGAGGATGGGAACCATTCGGAATAGATGCGTCCCCAGACGTTTTGCAGGGTCTCAGGAAACGGTCCGACTGCTTCGAAGACAGCCCAGGTTGTCTCTGGTACGTCAAGTTGTGTCAAGTGATTTGGACAATCCTTGGTTGTTGCAACCCCTATATAATGGTCGAGCTCTCCTTTTTCCTCCATTCGCCCTTCAGAAAAGTTCGTGGAGGCACTAAGCAGGCCTAATGGCTCGACATTAGACAGTTGCTTAAGTTCCGTGATCAGCTTATCATTTAAAGACTGCCACATTGAGGCAATCTCTGGATTAACTCCTTGGAAAATGATTGGAACTCTTTTATAGAGACCAATTATACGAAAGGGGTCTTTTACTTCGATTCGATAGTTCATTTCATTTCCTCCTTTGATTGATAATTGAAAGGTCATTCGTGGATAGGACTTCAGTACTTGACCATTACTCCTGGCTTCAGTTGGGGTTAAACCATGCATGCTTTGAAAGGCTCTGGTAAACGAATCGGGTGAGTTGTACCCATATTTAAGTGCAATCTCAATTATTCTTAGGTCACTACTATTAAGCTCAAAGGCTGCCAGAGTAAGACGTCTGCGGCGAATATACTCCGATAGAGAAACCCCTGCCAGAAAGGAAAACATCCGTTTAAAATGATATTCTGAGCAATAGGCGCGCTTGGCTACTTCTTTAAAGTCAATATCACCTTCCGTAAGATTTTCTTCAATATAGCTTAACGCTGCATTCATGCTTTCAAGCAAGTTCATCAACCTCCTCTCACCGATATAATAGCAAAAACTCGATAGATCTATCCGACATCTCGTGCACAATAATGTCGTGTTAAACAACACACCTAGAGTGCTCAAGAGATTTTCTCCAAATTTGGATTCTCTTTAGATACGCAGTATAATTGAGAAAAATTTGCGTGAATGCGAGGGAGACCTATATGCAAAAGATTGTCCCACACTTATGGTTTGACAAGGAAGCCGATGAGGCATCAAAATTCTATATGTCCCTATTTGAAGGATCAAGGCTCAAGAACAAAACCATCTTAAATAACACACCCTCAGGATCCGTGGATATGATCACAATTGAGCTTGCCGGACAAGAATTCATGCTGCTGTCGGCGGGACCATTATTTAAATTTACCCCAGCGGTATCCTTTCTGATCGCTTGTAGTTCTGTTGCCGAGGTGGAAAGGTTATGGGGGGAACTTATCGAAAATGGCGAAGCGCTGATGCCTTTAGACACCTATCCATTTAGTGAAAAATATGGATGGGTGATGGACAAATACGGCCTATCTTGGCAAGTGATGTACATGGGTAATGTCGAGATTAAGCAAAAAATCACCCCAACCCTGATGTTTGTCGGGGATCAGTGTGGAAATGCTGAAGAAGCCATCCAATTGTACACATCTTTATTTAAACATTCAAGCGTTGGTAATGTCTTACGCTACGGCGAGGATGCTGCCCCAGATAAAGCTAATACGATTAAACATGTGGACTTCGTACTTGAAAACCAAACCTTTGCAGCCATGGACAGCGGTCATAAGCATAACTTTACGTTTAATGAGGCTATTTCATTGATGGTGATGTGCGATACACAAGAAGAGATAGACTATTACTGGGATAAGCTATCGGCAGTTCCTGAAGCCGAACAATGCGGTTGGTTAAAGGACAAATACGGTTTTTCCTGGCAGATTGTGCCCACGATTATGAATGAGATGATGCAGACTAAGGATGCTACAAAATTGGCACAAGTGACTGAAGCATTTCTTA
>JAJYAS010000474.1 GCA_021779415.1 Bacillota bacterium | reverse complement strand
TTGTTTATCGATCATGACAAGTTCACCATCCAGCATATCAAAGGTTCCAATTCCAATGTCACCCTTTTCCTTCAATTTGCCAATCGTCTGAAGTCCATCATAATTTCCTGCGAGAAGTGAATTAATAGTAGAAACCTGATACAAAGTATCATTTTCTTTTGATAGTGTAGCTTGAGTTGTGTTTTTAGTACATCCTGACAATAAACTAAGGCTTATTATTAAAACAGGAATAAGTATAAAGAAGTTGACATTTTTTTTCATTAAAATTCCTCCATGCTCTTAATTATCGTTCCGTCACTCTCCCCAATGGTTTCCAATTTCCCCCTTATATTTGCTATATTATCATTATAAACGGTAAACAGTTATTAGGATATCCCTCCAAAAGTATCCTGCTAAAGTGGAAAAGTAGTGGAATGAAAACTGAAACTGTAGTATATTAGATCATGTAATTGGACTTAGATAGTGTTGTGTTATAGGAAAATAGGTTAATTTTTTTGTCGACAAATTTTAGAAAATAGGAGATGAGGCAATGGACATAGCAGATAGAGTACCTAAGGTTACGGAGTGTACCGAGGAACAATGGCTGAAAAGTCTTCGAAATACGGTGGAACGAGTTTTGCCGATACCCCATTATCAACATAGCTATGCTAGACTAGGAGTAACTAAAGCTGAGGATATTAGTTCATTAAGAGATTTCCAGGGACTTCCCTTAACGACTAAAGAGGATTTGCGCAAAAATTATCCGTTTGGTCTTTTTGCCGAACCATTAGAAAATATCGTGCGACTCCATGCCTCTTCAGGGACAACGGGCAAGCCCACCGTTGTCGGTTATACTAGCCAGGATATTTCTTTATGGGCAAAGATCGTGGCTCATGAACTAAAACGAGTCGGCGTGACCAAAAAGGATGTTGTCCAAATTGCGTACGGGTATGGCTTGTTTACAGGGGGGATGGGACTACACTATGGTTGCGAGGAACTAGGTGCTATAGTTGTACCCATTTCTGGTGGAAATACCGCTCGTCAACTGATGTTGATGCGGGACTTCGGCACGACCGTCTTGGCGTGTACCCCTTCTTATGCTTTATATTTAGCGGAAAGTCTTGAAGAATCGGGGATTTCTCGAGATGAGCTAAAGCTTAAAATTGGGGTCTTTGGTGCGGAGCCGTGGACAGAAGGCATGAGAGAACAAATTGAGGAACGCTTGGGTATTAAAGCTTACGATATATATGGACTCAGTGAAATAATGGGACCGGGTGTTGCTATGGAATGCCCAGCTCAAAAGGGATTACATATTGATGAGCATTTTTATCCAGAAATCTTAGATGAAGAAGGAAATCCACTACCTATTGGAGAACGAGGAGAAATAGTGTTTACTAGCTTGGAAAAAGAGGGCTTTCCAGTTTTGCGCTATCGGACAAAGGATTTAACGACGCTGCATTATGGTGAGTGTTCCTGTGGGCAGGTCGGTTGGACGATGGAACGAGTTTCAGCCCGAGTAGACGATATGTTAATTATTCGAGGAGTTAATGTCTTCCCCAGTCAAGTTGAGGAAGCAATTTTATCCTCGGGTGGTTTTGAACCGCACTATTTGTTAGTCGTTTATCGTGATGGAAATTTAGATCAACTTGAAGTCCAAGTGGAAGTCAATGAATCAAGCTTCTCTGATGAAGTCCGTGAATTGGAAATCCGTCAACAACGTTTACATCAAAAAATTGAAGAGATTTTAGGAATCTCGGTCCGGATACGCTTAGTGGAACCGAAGAGTATACCACGGAGTGAGGGCAAGGCCATTCGGGTTATTGATAAACGTAATAAGGAGGGGTAAAAAGTGTTACAATTATCTATTTTTCTGGAAAATGCCAAAGGACGATTGGCTGAAGTAATTAGCCTATTAGCTGAGCTAAAGGTAAATTTGAGGGCTCTATCGTTAGCGGATACCAAGGATTATGGAGTATTACGGGTTATCGTGGATGACCCTGTGGTGACAGCAGAGAAATTACGAGAACGAAAAGTAGTTGTTTCCTTGACGCCAGTTTGGGTCCTGATGGTTCCGGATCGAACGGGTGGACTTGCCGAGATACTCAATCAACTCGTCCAGCAGGATGTGGTTTTCGAGTATATGTATGCATTCGTCGAGATGGAGCATAAGCAAGCTCAGGTTGTCCTCCGGGTACAGAATAAGGCAATTATGGAGAAGGCCGTACAGACACTTAATTTGCCCGTGAAGTAAATTCGCTGGGGTCCCTCTCTGATTTATTATGCGCAGTGTACAAAGAGCTTTTCGCCCAGTTCATCATATGGGCGAAAGGCTCTTTCCACCCTATTCTCTACGAAAATGCCCTCCCCTAGTAGATAATTATTCTACCAGGGGAGGGCCCTTTAACCTTGTGTCCGGTATATAGGTATCACTTCAGTGTGACAGAATGCTTTTTTGCTAAAAGCATGGGCGTTATTATTTCTTCCCAGCCTTTGCAAGTTTGACGGGCTCCGGTTGCGATTTTAATACCAGGTTCAAAGTAATTCCGACGATGGTAGCCCAAGCCACTCCGTGGTTAGACAATCCAATACCAAGAGCGAAAATTACGGAGGCTATGATGAGGTTTTTCGTTTCGGAAAAATCAACCTTAGCTTCGATAAGAGTACGTATACCTGTTGTACCGATCATTCCGAAGAGGAGGATGGTGACCCCACCCATAACAGCTGTAGGAATAGACATGATTACGGCTTGTAAGGGGTTAAATAGGCTTAAGATGATGGCAATGATCGCTGCCATCCAGATATTAAAGGTGCTGAATACCTTTGTCACAGCAAGCACGCCAATGTTCTCGCCATAGGTGGTTACTGGAGGACCGCCAAGGAAGCTTGCGACAACGGTGGCTAAACCATTTCCTAAGAGGACTCGATGAAATCCGGGGTTTTCAATCGGGTCGGAATGGGTTATATTGCCAAGGACGATCATGTGTCCTAAATCTTCAATAATCGTTACCAATGCGAGAGGAGCCATAGCCAAAATGGCAACTTGGTCAATGCTTGGCATTTGGAAATCGGTTCCAAGTTTAATTGGGATGACAATAAGTTGGCTAAAGGAGGCGTAGAAAGGTTTGAAATCGACTAGGCCCATGATTGAGGCGAGAATATATCCGGCGACAATAGCCATTAGGATCGGGATAATTTTTAGGAATCCTTTCGCATAAACTGAGAGCAATGCTGCTACGGCTAACGTGAAAGCAGCAATCGGCCAATTTTGAGCTGCCATGCCTACGGCTGTTGAGGTCAGGCTTAATCCGATAATTGCGACGACAGGTCCGGCAACGATTGGGGGAACAATCTTATGGATCCAGCGGGTACCAAAGGCAGCCATAAGTAGATAGATGATGATATACACTACACCGACAGCTAATGCGCCACCCATAGCTGCGGAAGGATTATGATTCGTTTTAACGAACGTTGTCAAGGCCGCGATGTAGGCAAACGATGAACCGAGATAAGCGGGGACCCGACTTTTGGTCAGTAAAAGAAATATTATGGTGCCGATCCCTGATGACAGGAGCGCGACCGATGGGCTAAGACCGGTTAAAAAAGGGACAAGGACTGTAGCACCAAACATTGCAAAGACATGTTGTAAGCCGAGAGGGATCGCCTTGACAAGGGGGAGTTTCTCGTGAATTTGAACTTCTGCGGACATAGAATTACCTCCTCTTTCTTAAACAAAAAACCTCTTCCCAGCCCGCAAGCAAGAAAGAGGTGTCCATGTTGATGCATGGTTCGCCATTCCCTTCTTAGTCTCACGGGACTAATTTAAAGGTACAAGGATTTAACTTCATTGAGCATATCATAATTCGATCTAATTTGACAAGAGGGAGTTGATAATCTGTTTTAAAAACTTTAAGCTTAAATTATTTATACTGAAAGGAATATGATAAAATGTGATGTAAGCGTAAATTTGATAAAAAGCATGGGTTATTTCAATAAGGAGGCGTCAGGATGTTTCGCTATGCT
>JAJYAS010000473.1 GCA_021779415.1 Bacillota bacterium | reverse complement strand
GGATTTCGCATCTCAATGGGGTTACTATGGGGCAGGCCAGTATTGCTGTAGGGATAATTTTAGTAATATTAGATGCAGTCCTGGGAGAACGATTAGGCTGGGGAACTTTATGTAATATGTTATTTATTGGACTATTTATGGATTTGATAATGCTTAACCATTTTATTCCGACCGTTAAAGGGATCATACCAGGCGTGGTAATGATGCTCTTGGGGATGGTCGTCATTGGAGTGGCCAGTTATTTTTATATTGGTGCAGAACTTGGTTCCGGACCAAGGGATGGTTTAATGATTGCCTTAACAAAAAAGACCAATAAATCTGTTCGTTTCGTACGAAATACTATTGAATTAAGTGCACTGTTTGTAGGGTACTTATTAGGTGGTTTTGTAGGGATAGGAACCTTGATTATGGCATTATCGTTAGGATACATAATTCAGTTCATGTTTAAAGTTTTCAAATTCGATGTAGGTAGCATTCATCATCGATTTATTGATGAAGATATAAAAAACCTTAAAGAAAAGTACTCTAAGTCTCACTTACTTAACCGATAGAAACAAGCGACAAGCTCTAACGTTTGTCGCTTGTTTTTTGGACGCTTGTCAAAGAAGATGTCGTAAGTTCAACAATACAGTTTAATAATTTGTATTGACAGGTCAAGGAAAGAATAGTATTCTATAAATGAGATAGGTTCTCAGTTATTTTTTAGAAATTTGTTGAGAATGGTTTTCATTTAAAATAGGGGGAGTGTATATGGACCGCTTTTTAGAGGATTTGAAGCCTGGAGAACGGGCGTATGTGGAACATATTAACGGTGGGGGAGCGTTGCGTCGCCGGATGATGGATATGGGTATCGTCCCTGGGGTTGAGTTGGAAGTCGTTCGTCGTGCCCCCTTGGGTGGTCCACTTCAGGTTCGCTTGAAAGGTTATTATTTAGCCATGCGCCGAGGAGAATGTTCTAAGATTATGGTCAGTGAGATACATCACGGGCCACTAAGATATCCATTAGCCAGTCGCTAATATCTTAATCCGGTTTTATTGTTGCCGTTGGGACATAATTAACGCGCTTAAAAGAAGGGAGGCGGACAAGCAATGAAAATAGCACTTATGGGAAATCCAAATGTCGGTAAGAGTACGGTTTTTAACGTTTTGACGGGTTCCAATCAACAGGTAGGAAACTGGGCAGGAAAGACCGTCGAACGCAAGTCGGGGATAATCCAACGAGGCAATCAACGAATCGAACTAATCGATCTACCAGGGACCTACAGCTTGACTGCATACTCTCAAGAAGAGATTGTAACCCGTGAATATATCCTTCGTGAAAAGCCGGATGTTGTCATGGCAATGGTTGATGCCTCAAATATTGAACGAAATCTTTATTTAGTTCTGCAGATTTTGGAACTTTCGCCTCGAGTTGTTATTGGTTTAAATATGTTAGATTTAGCACAACACGCTGGAATAACGATCAATTGCACTGAGTTAGCGACTGCTTTGAATGTGCCTGTGGTAGAAATCGTTGCGGCCAAAGGGAAAGGCATCGAAGAATTTCTCATGGAAGCTATTCGGATAGGATCACTGGAACAAGATCCTATATCGAGTGAAGTTCCTTATCCAGAAGAACTTGAACAGCGGATTCATGCTATGGAGGCGTTGTTGGAAGATAACATATGGGCTAATCAATACCCATTGCGGTGGTTAGCCCTTAAACGATTAGAGAGAGATCCGGAGATCGGGCAAACATGGAAGAGTATCACCCGTAAGTCTCGCAATGGTAAAGATAAGGATTCCTGCTGTGATCCTGGAGATACAGTAAATTACGAACTACTAGAAATAACAACGCTTCCGGGCGAATCTCTACTCCAGGTATATGAAGCAGAAGGGTGGAGCAAGGATCATTTCGAAATGGCCTTTGCAGATGCCAAATATCAATATATATCTCAGATTCTCTCGCGGTTTATGACGCAGGAAAATCCGGAAAAACCAACGTGGACAGATTTGTTAGATCGTTGGATTCTATCTCCAGTTTGGGGTTATCCGATTATGTTTGCGGTTTTGGCCTTAGTGTTTTGGGGTTCTTTCGTTGCCAGTGCACCTTTGGGAGAGGCTGTTTCCCAAGGCATGGCATGGGCGGGCGATGTCGTTGTGCGTCTGTTACAATGGGGTCATGCTCCTGAATTTGCTCAGAGTTTGGTACGAGACGGGATTTTCGCTGGGGTGGGTGCTGTATTAGCATTCGTACCTCAGATCGCAATTTTCTTTGCCTTCTTTTCTTTTATGCAAGACAGCGGTTATTTAGCGCGGGCAGCGTTTTTAGGAGATCGTTTTATGCAACTCATGGGTTTGCATGGAAAGTCGTTTTTCTCCTTGGTTTCCGGTTTTGGATGTAATGTCCCGGGAATTATGGCTACAAGAACACTGGAAGATCCCAAGGACCGTTTGATTACTATGCTCATTAATCCGTTGATTCCCTGCGTGCCTCGTTTAGGGGTTATGAGTGCGGTTGTGGCTGCGTTTTTTCCTGGTACTCGTGGTGCAGTCGTTATGTTAAGTCTTCTAATGTTAAGTATGCTTCTCGTGATGTTTTCGGCACTCTTTTTAAGAAGAGTGGTCAAACAAACCGAACGATCAGCCTTTGTCATGGAACTCCCGCTGTACCATATCCCCACGTTGCGCAATATCCTGTGGCCTACTTGGCAGAAAACTTACTCCTTTCTCAAAAGGGCGTGGACATTCATTTTAGTAGCCTCAATTGTAGTCTGGGTCTTGAGCTCTTATCCACAAGGGGTTCCTATGGACAGGACGTGGGCTGGTAAAATGGGAGGGCTGTTAGCTATTATTGGGCAACCGTTGGGATTTGACTGGCGAATTATGGTCGCCATTGTTTTTGGATTTACTGCAAAAGAAACGACATTATCCACCCTCGGCATACTGTACGGTGTTGCAGCAAATGCTTCGCAGTCTATTGCTCAAGCGATGACAGGGGCCATGACTTCCTTAGAGGCTTACACGTTTTTAGTTGTTTATATGCTCTATATTCCATGTCTTGCATCGGTCGTAACAACATATAAGGAATCTGGAAGTTTAGGCTGGACAAGCTTTGGGGTCGCCTATAACCTTCTTCTTAGTTTTGTTGTGGGGTGGATTGTTTTTCACGGTGGACAAGCGATCGGCATTCATTAGGCCTAAAAAGTCCTAAGGAGGTGAACGGTTATGTTTGCAAGCATTATGAAAATTCTGGCACACAAGGAATCAATCTCGATGGCCCAGTTGGCTAATCAAGTTGGTCATTCAGTAAGGGAAGTTCAAAGTGCGTTGGAACAAATGGAGCATATGGGCTACATTCGTCGTGAACTTTTCGGTCAAACGTGCAGCTCAAGCTGTGGATCAGATCGCAGCAGTCACTGTGAAGGGTGTGGGTTTTCTTCACCCGAGACGTTTACTTTTTGGGTACTTACGGAGCGGGGACAAACAATAGTGGGTTCGCAGCCAAACTAGCAAAGGCAATATTTTCAGGAAATTTTCCTTGTATTATGGTATGATAATAGGAAAATTTGTGTCTTTGGTGAATTAGATAGGCGTTTGGAAGGGAGCCCGTGTACTGAATGAGTAAGCCCCGTGAGGAAAAATATCAAGCTATTTTAGATGCGGCTACGACGGCTTTTGCGGAATATGGCTATTTCTCTTGTCAAGTATCCAAAATTGCCAAATTAGCTGGAATTGCGGACGGTACAATTTATCTCTATTTTAAAAATAAGGAAGATATTTTGGTCAGTCTTTTTACTGAGCGGATGGGTCAATTTATTAATGAGATTCGGCAGGCTACTGAGAAATATGGGACAACCCAAGAACGATTATTGTGTATTATTCGAACTCATTTGAGGTATATGCAGGAAAACCGTTCGCTGGCCATAGTTACTCAGATTGAACTCAGACAGTCGAATCCAGAAATCAGGGAAGCAATTTCTGGTCCCTTACGAGAGTATTTTCATCTTATTGAACAAGTGCTTA
>JAJYAS010000009.1 GCA_021779415.1 Bacillota bacterium | reverse complement strand
TTAGAGACGGCCAGACGATTGCGCTTATTTCAGATGCGGGCTTACCTGGAATTTCCGATCCGGGATGTGAAGTTATTCGCCTTTGTCGAGAAGAGGGTATTCCTGTCGATGTTTTGCCTGGACCTAATGCAGCACTGACGGCTTTGGTTTTATCGGGAATGCCGACGGAACATTTTTCTTTTCACGGATTTTTGCCTTCGGGAACAGGGGAGAGAAAACGAAGCCTTGAACAGCTGGTGAATCTACCACAGACGCAAATCTTCTATGAAGCCCCTCATCGTCTGGTAGCGACCCTAAAAGGAATGTCAGAGTTTTTTGGGGAACGCGAGGCTGCTGTGGTGCGTGAGTTGACAAAATTGCATCAGCAGGTGCACAAGGGCACGGTCTTGGAGCTATTAGAAACCTTCGAAGAGACTGCACCCCGTGGAGAGTGTTGTATCGTTATCGCACCCTACGTCCCCGTTAAACCGGTTGGGGGCCCAGACGAATGGTGTCAAGAGGTTAAAGAAGGAATAAGTCGAGGGTTAAATAAGAAAGATGCCATGAAAGAAGTGGCCAAGCGCTATGGAGTAAGAAAGACTGAGGTTTACCAAGCGTTATTGGATGCGCTGGCCAAGGATGGCCAAGTGTCCCTGTAGCCAAGACTCAAACAAGGATGTTTGAGATTAGACACCGCCATGGATGGCAAGGTGTCGTGAGGGCGAGAAGGGACCGCCCAAAACGGTAAGCGGTCTAAATTGATGGAAAAAAAGAAGGCCTTAAAGGCCTTCCGAGATAAATTCACGTTTAAAATAAATTTATCAATTAATAAGTTAAGATTTTTTGTCTATGTAATGGGCATTTTGAAATTATACGGCCTTTGAGTCGGATTCTACATTGCCAGCAACGATTTCTCCCATAGCTGTTGCACACTCACGGCAGACGTTTTTACCATGAAAAAGTTGATTATAGCTGGCATTACCACAAAAGACACAAGCAGGCTCATACTTCTTGAGAATGATTTTTTCTTGATCCACATAGATTTCCAGAGCGTCTTTTTCGTCAATACCCAAAGTGCGGCGAAGCTCAATCGGTAGAACAATACGTCCAAGTTCATCTACTTTTCTCACGATTCCAGTTGATTTCATCATTGGATTTACCCTCCCCTTACAACAACATTCGACAGGAAACTACAACCTTATGATACCAACGGTTCCATTTAAAGTCAACCATTTTTTTGATACTCAATCCATATATTTATGATTTGTACATATTAATTCTTAATTGTGGATATACTTGACAAATCTGAGTTTCTATCACTATTAATTCCAAAGACATTGATGAGATGGGAGACGTAAAAGGTGAAATATTATATAACAACTCCAATTTTTTATCCGAATTCAAGTCCTCATATTGGAACAGCTTATACGACGGTTGCGGCCGACGCGCTGGCCCGGTATCATAGAATGTTAGGGGATAACGTCCATTTCCTCACGGGCACGGATGAAAACGCCCAGAAGATTGTCCGTACAGCGGAGGCACACCACACAGACCCAAAAATTTATGTTGATGGCGTTGTAGATCGATTTAAGGAACTCTGGAAAGCCTTAGATATTTCGTTTGATGACTTTATTCGAACGACAGAGGAACGTCATCAAAAAGTAGTGCAACAAATTTTTACTAAACTATATGAACAAGGGGACATCTATAAGTCGGAGTATTCAGGTTGGTATTGTACTCCTTGCGAAACATTTTGGCTGGAAAATAAGTTGATCGAGGGTAAATGTCCCAACTCGGATTGTGGCCGAGATGTAGAGCTACTCAAGGAAGAAAGTTATTTCTTCCGTCTTTCAAAATATCAAGATGCCCTGCTTAAATTTATTGAGGAGCATCCGGAATTTATCCAACCTGTGTCCCGTCGAAACGAAATGATTCGTTTTATTGAAGGTGGTCTAGAGGATCTTTGCGTTTCGCGTACAACGTTTCAGTGGGGGATCAAAGTCCCTTTTGACCCCAAACATGTTGTGTATGTATGGCTGGATGCCTTGATTAACTATATTTCAGCGCTCGGTTACCCTGATGGAGAAAACTATCAGAAGTATTGGCCAGCGGATGTGCATATCATGGGAAAGGATATTGTGCGTTTCCATGCTGTCATTTGGCCAATTATTCTTATGGCATTAGATCTTCCGCTCCCTAAAGCGGTCTACGGGCATGGCTGGTACTTAACCAAAGATGGCGGAAAAATTTCTAAGTCCCGCGGAAATGTGCAGGATTCCTTCGAGTTGATCGAAAGATATGGCTCAGATGCCATCCGTTATTTCTTATTGAGAGAGATGCAAGTGGGCACTGATGGAACGTACTCTGAGGATAATGTGGTTGAACGCCTTAACAGTGATCTGGCTAATGATTTTGGGAATTTCGTTTCTCGTAGTTTGGCGATGGTCGTTAAGTATCGGGATGGAATTATTCCTAGCCCTGGGAAAAGCGGGCCTCTGGAGCAAGAACTGAACGTCTTGAGTCAAGAGGTTAAAAAGGCAGTCGAAGAGAGTCTCAACGGGTGTGACCCAGCGAGTGCGCTGGAACAAATTTGGCGTTTTGTGGCACGCTGCAATAAATATGTCGATGAAACAGCGCCTTGGGCACTTGCAAAGCAAGAGGAACAGCGAGAGCGTTTGGACACTGTCCTTTATACCTTTGTGGAATGCATCCGAATCATGGCGATTCTGACGGCTCCGTTCATGCCTGGATTGCCGCCTAGAATTTGTCCGCTTCTCGGCAAGGACGAGAGACTTATCCGCTGGGAAGAAGCGGATCAATGGGGCATCATAGAAGCAGGAACTCGCGTGCAAAAGGGAGAACCGCTTTTCCCGAGAATTGATGTATCGCAATATACGATAGCAGGGGAGACGAAAACAGTGAATCAAGACCAAAACCAAGCTTCGGAGCAAACCGAAGAACATGTTTCAGCGCTCGAATTTGAGCCTATCAAAGAAGAAATAAGTATGGAAGAGTTTTCCAAACTGGACTTGCGTGTTGCAAAGATCCTAAGTGTCGAGAAAGTCGAAAAGACCGATAAACTGATGAAATTGGAAGTCGAAATGTCAGGCGAAGTGCGCACGGTGGTTTCGGGTATTGCCAAACACTATGCTCCAGAAGACCTTGTAAACAAACATGTTGTCTTAGTCGCCAATTTGAAGCCCACCAAGTTGCGAGGAATTATGTCTCAAGGCATGATCTTAGCAGCCTCACAGGGAGAAGTGTTGGAAGTTCTTACGGTCAACAAAGATCTTCCCGGAGGGGCTCGGGTCAAATGATTTGGGATACACATGCACATTTAGATGATCCTGACTTTTCTGAGGACTTTCAAGAAGTCGTGATGCGAATGAAATCCTCCGGGATTTCGCGCGTGACAAATGTCGGATATGATCTCGCTTCATCGGAACGATCTGTGAAACTCTCTCAAGACTACGATTTTATGTATGCTGCGATTGGCATACATCCTCACAATGCCGAAGGAATTACAGCCGAAACTTGGGAAAAGCTTAAAGGGTTGGCGAAACAACCAAAGGTATTAGCCTGGGGCGAGATCGGATTAGATTATTATCGGGATCTTTCGCCGCGCTCGATTCAAAAAGAAATGTTTATTCAACAAATTAAATTGGCCAATGAGGTGGGCTTGCCTATCGTAATTCATAATCGGGATGCCCATCAGGATGTTTTGGAGATTGTTAAGGCCCATCCCCCAAAATGGGGGGGGGTATTCCACTGTTATTCTGGGTCACGGGAAATGGCAAATATTCTTCTGGAGCTAGGATTTTATCTATCTTTTGCTGGACCAGTGACGTTTAAAAATGCTCGGCATACCGTTGAAGTGGCCGAACATGTCCCAATTGATCGTATCTTGGTAGAGACTGATTCTCCTTATTTGACCCCCGAACCTCGCAGAGGAAAGCGCAATGAGCCAACATATGTAAGAGAAATTGTTAAGAAAATTGCTGAGATCAGAAACTTACCGTTTGAAGACGTTGCTTTGCAGACTATGCGCAATGCGGAAAAAATTTTTAAGCTTGTAAAAAAGGACCTTCGTTAGAAGGTTCTTTTTTTTAGTTCGCATCATAGGTTGTGTTAAGGGGGGATAAAATGTATTTGCTACCGGTTACCACCTATTCCGATTATTGGCGTGCAACGCGAACGTGGAGCTCGTACATTGGCGGGCTTGCAGTGTTGGCTGTCGGTACGCAGTATTCAACGCTGACCACTTCGGATAAAACGCAAACTACACAACTACCAGTTCAGGTAGCTAAACAGTCCTTAGACTCAAAGGAATCGGGTTTAGATGTAGGCTTTTCGGAATTCAGACTGAGGGCACTTAATCAGAATAGCCGAATACTTGCTCAAGGAAAAATCAGCAGAGGATTAGCCAGCCGGGGTACAGTTAGCCAGGGGGTGCTGGATAAGAACTCTAATAGCCCAGAAGAAAAGGTTATACAAGAGGTAGGAACAGGCCAAGAAGTAAGTGCAAGCAAAGGAGTAGAAATAGGCCAAGAAGCAATAGTAACCCAGGAAGCTAGTAATAGGTTGACTAGCACTACAAAAATTGAAGATAAAGAAATCCCATTCGAAACTCAATATGTAGAATCTGATGAACTTCTTCCCGGTAAAAGTAAGATACAGGAGGTAGGGGAAAAGGGAATATATCGCAGGGTAGTGAAAACGTTTGAGGTCGGAGGAAACCCTGTGGATCAACAAGTGCAATCTTCTTACGAGCTTATAAGCCCGAAGAAGGAAGTAATTATTCAGAATTCCAAACCAGTTCCCAAGAAAAAAGTGGTTATTCAAAGACCTGAATCAGTTGCCGAAGAACCCCCCGAATTAGATAAATTGAACATAAAAAAGACACTGACCGTTGAATCGACGGCTTACACGCATACTGGCAACAAAACGGCTACAGGTGTTGAACCACGAGAAGGGTTAATTGCGGTCGATCCGAAGGTCATTGCTATGGGAAGCAAGGTCTACGTGGAAGGGTACGGATATGCTATAGCTGCAGATACAGGGGGGGATATTCGAGGAAATCGGATTGATGTGTTCTTCTCGAGCTTACGTCAGTGTATCGACTGGGGAAGAAGGCCTGTTCATATTTATGTATTAAATTCCATATAATGTAAAATAATTTTGACAACAGACTACTTATCTATTAAAATGAAGTTGCTAGATTATTTGGTTTTTGGAGGGATTCAATGTTTGTGTTAACTCGAACCCAGGTTTTATCCTTGGTTCGGACGTCTCGTATTGCTCAAATGGTCGTTGCCGTCCTTGTAAGCTTGCTCATTGCAATTGGGACACTCTCATATAATGCTAAAACAATAGATGCCCACATTGACGGAAAAACGGTCCAAATTACGACGATTTTTGGGACGGTCGGTCAGGCACTTGCCCATTCAAATTTGGAGACTTATCCTGAAGATATCGTAACCCCTTCTCGTGACACAAAGATCACTAAGGGATTGACAATAGAAATTTCGAGGAGTGTGCCAGTTCATCTCTCAGTAGATGAACAGAATTTTGTGACACGGACTTCAGCAAAAACTGTTGGAGAGGCTCTTGCCGATTTGTCGAAGCGTTTCGGACTTCAGATTAAAGATGTTGATGAAGTTAATGTCCCACGTAACACGGTTATCACAGATCAAATGGAGATTAAAGTGCGTAGGACTATCCCCATTCTCGTGAGTGCGGATGGCAAGAATGAAAATACCTATATTGCACCACGAACCGTGGCAGATGCGCTCAAGAAACTTGGCATTGTCTTGGGAGTCATGGACAAAGTCTCGTTGCCTCTTGATCACATGCTGGCGGCGAATGAGCAGGTGCATGTAGTTCGGGTTGCGGAACGAATAGAAACCGTTAAAAGCGAGGTCCCTTTTCAGATTGTTACCCAGCCAGGGGATTATCCTGTCGGGTTACCGGATAAGATTGTCAGTCGCGGTTCAAACGGCCTTCAAGAGCAGACGGTAAAGCTGACGTTAGAAGATGGCAAAGAGGTTGATCGTGAGGTACTAGGTCAGCGTGTGGTTGTAACTCCTTCCAATCAAGTGGTTTCTCGTGGCGCACAAACTTCAATTTCACGGGGCGGTAGTGTTATTAATTTCAAGCGTGCCTATGTCATGACAGCGACAGCCTATTGTGAGCCTGGTGGCACAACAGCAACAGGGGCAGATGTCCGTTGGGGAATCATTGCAGTTGACCCTAGTGTGATTTCACTCGGTAAGAACGTCTATGTTGATGGTTATGGAGAGGCTCGTGCCTTAGATACTGGTGGAGCAATCAGAGGTAACAAAATCGACCTTTACATGAATTCTCAAGAGGCAGCGGCAGCATGGGGTGTTCGCAAAGTCATGGTGTATGTTAAATAGTTTCGTTTGATTTTTTGAGTAGCCTTCGCTTGCAAAAGCGGGGGCTTTCTTTTCTTTAGGTTCGTCAAAAGTTATAACTTGATTTATCAGCACATACTCTTTAATACTATGGAAACGGGGGAGTGCTGAATGCGATGGCCTATGGTGATCTTGGGTAAAAAATCTGCGGTTGTACTGGTAATGGGCGTTATGGGAATGCTAATGGTTTCGGTATTTTGGCAGGGATCGAGTGCTGTGGTTAGTCAATTTGGAGGCCACCACGTAGTGATGCTCGATCCGGGGCACGGAGGATATGATCCCGGAACGATCACTTCTCAGGGTGTTTATGAAAAAGAAATTAATCTTCAGATTGCACAAAAGGTTAAGGAAATGCTTGGTCCAAGTGGAGTTGAAGTTTTTCTCACTCGAGAAGAAGATATTGATTATGTACCGGATGGGGTCAGAGGAAAAACGATAAAGAAGCAAATTGACTTAAATCGACGCATTGAATTGGCGAAGGAAGCCAAAGCGGATGTCTTTGTCAGTCTGCATGTTAATGCAACAGCATCGGGGCAGCAATCAGGTGCGGAGACGTTTTATCATTATCGGTCTGAGCCTGGAAAAAATTTAGCCGAATTGATTCAGCAAGAATTGATTAAAATACCGGGAATGAATCGTAGAATTGCCAAGCCTGGAGATTTCTATGTTATCAAAAACACGAGTATGCCTGCTGTTATAGTAGAAGTTGGCTATTTATCCAGCCCAAAGGAGCGGAAGAAACTTCAGCAATCGTGGTACCAAGAACAACTATCCCGAGCTATTGCTAAAGGAATTGCCAATAATTTCGAAATCCAAAATTAACCTAAAATAGATATATAACGCTTATTATTCGGATACATAACGTCCTTTGAAGCGGGGAAAATAAAGTCAGTTACCGAATCTAGATGAAGGAGTTGAAGCGCAACATGAAACGGTTTCTGACTTTTACGATGAGCAGTGCCCTTATTTTGGGCCTTGCCTTGACAGGTTGTACTAATGTATCCCCACCTGCTTCTCCTAACACCCCAGAGAAGACCACACAAAGCACAAAACCGCCGGAAGCAGAGGCTGGTGCAACACGAGATTCCGTAATAGGGTCTGAGAAGCGTGTGGTTATGGGATTTTACACTGATCCCGAAGGACCAACCCCTGGTTCAAAGGATTCGATGGTCAAAAATGCAAAATTATTGGATGAGGTTGCTTTTTTCTGGTACTCCTTTGATTCAACGGGTAAAGTCATTCCGAATGGTAAAGTCGATTTAAGTATTAAGCAGAAAGCCCAAAAAAGTGGGTCCAAAGCCTATGCACTGGTGCATAACATGAATTTATCAGGGAGTGTTGGCTTTGATGCCAACCTTGCTCACCGTGTTTTATCCAATCCTGCAGTTAGGGCTAACTTAGTGACAAACCTGGTCAATTTGACGACAAAAGATGGCTGGGACGGAATTTCTGTGGACATAGAAAAGACCCCTCCTGGAGATCGCAACAACTTTTCTGCCTTTGTGGCTGAGCTGGGAAAAGCGTTAAAAGCCAAAGATAAAGTTTTGAACATCTCTATTCCAGCTAAATTTGTGGATTATCCTTCTGATTTGTGGTCAGGTGCTTATGATTATGCGGCGATTGGGAAGGCTGCCGACCAAATCATTCTAATGACATATGATGAGCATGGACTAGGAACGACCCAAGGACCCGTTGCCTCACAAGGCTGGGTGGATCGAGTAATTACCTTTGCAGTTGGAAAAATACCTAAAGAGAAAATTGTGATGGGTCTCCCCGTCTACTCCTATGACTGGGGATCGAACAAGCCCCTCATGCCAGATTATCTTTCTCACAGTCAAACTATTGATCGGGCTAAAAAACATGGGGTACAGATCCTTACCGATCCTAGTGCAAAGGTTCCGCAATTTACCTATACAGCCAATGGAGTTCGACATGAAGTCTTCTTCGAGAACGCAGCCAGTTTAAAGATAAAAATGGATTATGCGCTCAAACATAAGTTGCATGGGGTTGCAATTTGGCGTTTGGGAATGGAGGATCCTGCGATTTGGGATTCACTAATAAAAACGTTTGGTACGAATAAAGAAACGAAGAAATAATAACAATAGAGGTTAAACTCTACAATCAAAGGACGAAAGAGGCATTTTCTTTCGTCCTTTGTAAGTTTCCTACTCCAAAATTTGAGTCTTGGAACATTCTCGGTTAAGATAGAGAGGGAAATGGAGGAAGTCAAGGAATGATAAAGGAACTTATAGTGGTTGAAGGAAAAAATGACGCACATGCGGTACGCGAGGCCCTCGGGGAAGTGGATGTCATTTGGACGGAAGGGTTTGGGTTGACTAAGAAAAAGTTGGATTACATAGCAGAAGTGGCAACCCGTCAAGGGGTGATTGTCCTGACGGATCCCGATACGGTTGGAGAGCAAATTCGCAATCGTATTAGGACGTATGTTCCACAGGCCAAACATACTTATCTGACGAGGAAAGTTGCAACCAAGCAAGGAGATATTGGGGTCGAAAATGCAGCACCCCACGACATACGTCAGGCTTTTGCCCATATTCAACAAGAGCAGGGAAAAGTCAGCGAGAATTTTACAATGGAGGATCTATTCACAGCTGGTTTAGTGGGATCAAAGCAAGCGAGCAACTACAGATTAGCACTAGGACGAAAGCTGGGAATAGGGGATACCAATGCTAAACAATGCTTACATCGGTTGAACCGTTTTGGAATATCACGCGAGTTGTTTCTTCGAGCGATGGAGGAGGTTCGTGATGGAGAGCGCAGCTGAATATACGTTACGACTCGTCAAAGGAGGGGCCCGTGCCCATAAATCAATGGGCCAAGTGTTCCTGATGAGTGATGAAGCAATTAACAGGATTGTATCAGCTTGTACCCTACAGCCTGATGTTCCACTAGTGGAAATTGGGCCTGGTCTTGGGGTATTAACCCGGGTCTTAGCCCCGAAGGTGGAAAAAATGTGGGCAGTTGAGTTAGATAAACAAAAGATTAGTATTCTTAACCGGGAATTGAAAGGGCTCCCTATCGAGATTGTCAATCAAGATGCTTTAAAGGTGAATCTCGATGAGTTGTGGGGAGCACAAAAAGGGTATTTAGTTGGTAATTTACCCTACTACATTTCAAGCCCACTCATCATGCACTTTCTTGAGCAAGGGGATAGTTTAAGCGGGATGACGATAATGGTTCAGAAAGAAGTGGCTGATCGGATTGCCGCACCACCAGGAAGCAAGACCTATGGTATATTGTCAATTGCAGTTCAGATTTCAGCTCAAGTTACAAAAGTAACGGATGTTTTGCCAAGTGCATTCTGGCCCGCTCCAAAAGTTACTTCTACCGTCATCAGATTGGACCTTCGCCCTTATCAAGGCTTTGACGTGGATAAAAGGGACTTTTTCCGGGTGGTCAAAGCAGCCTTTAGTCAGCGACGAAAAACTTTAGGGAATTCTCTGGCTGGCGGCTTAGGGATGAAAAAGGAAGAAGTTATTGAACGGATGCAGAGCGCAGGAATCTCGGATGGGCGGAGAGCCGAATCATTGAGTATTGAGGAGTTTCAAGTGTTAACAAGGGTTTTTAAGCTCTCCTAAGCGGAGAGCTTTTTGTATTTGGGGCATAAAAGACAAGAAATATTCGCACTATAAGTAAGCTAAGCATCAGGGCATGAATGTTAAGGATTACGGAGGGTGAATACTAGGAGTGGGTAAGACAGAAAGCGATCGCTTCATGAAATGGTCAAGTATTATTGCCACTCTGGCAACGACCGTATTAGCACTTACGGCATTGATTACCGTTTATTTGACAGTTGCAGCCTGGAAAGTACAACAAAATGCTGCACGTCCTTATTTTGTTTTAAAAGAATCCCCTAAAGTTGATTTGGGCAAGGAGCTTGGTCTAGAATTGAAATTCACGAATGTTGGAATACATCCGGCGGTTGATCTTTCCAGCGAGACGATCGTCTTTGATGACCGTCTCGCTGGAAAGCCAATTCACCATGATGAATCCGCTATTGTGAACGAAATTCCTAAAGATTCCTCGTCAAGCTTGGTTATGACTGTTCCTAGTGATGAGATCTATCCCCAACAACCAAATATTAACGCTCAGTATGTGGTTGTTGACATACAATATGCTGATCCTATCTTAAATAAATTCTATAATCAATCCATCTACTTGAAATGGAACGGGGTTATAGAGGGGAAAATTCAACCCACAGTGCACGTGCGGATGGAGGAGAAGGGGAAGATTTTGACCTATTTTCGGAACCACAATATCGATCCTAAAAAAAGAAGTAGTTAATGTTTATGTGAATGTGGAGGGACCTGGGGTTATGACGTGCTGTTCATAATACATGTCCTGTGACTTTAAAGATTGATCCCAATGCTCAAGGATATCAAAACGTCGTTCCGGGTGGTAGCCCAGTAATTCGTGTTTCCCGAGCGTTCGAGTCAAAGGGGTATTTCGACTTAGTGCTAATCCCATGAGGCAATCCCCGATAATGGTTTCGGCAATTAGACGAGCATGACGGCGGTGTTTCCTTGGAGAGTGTAATGCTTCATGGCGGATGGATGTGGCGACTTTGATACTAAAACTGCTTTTCTTTGCCCAAAACAAAGTGAGCGGGGGAATTGCAATTGCTTGGAAAGGAAGGACTTGCAAGGCATGTTCTGAAAGGGCATGAGGCCCGTGTGTAGGAGTTGCAAGTCCGAGAGTTTTTAAGAGGTCAAGTTCCCGGTTCAGCTTGGCTCGAAATCTCAGGACGAGATTGGCAAGTTTCTGACGATGTGTAATATAGGGGTAACAATTGGTTAGAGCAACATCAATCCCAGATTCAACCGCTGTTATGAGGTGAAGAAGATTTTGATAGATATCTCCAGACATATCTCCATCGACAAAAAGGGCCCCTTTAACATCTAAATGACGTGCATAGAGAGCTCCGATTGCACGAGGTATATCAATTCCTAAGGGTTCTGTGAAATATAGGATGTGAAGCCGAGGATCGGGTATTGAACGGGCAAGTTCAAATGTCCGATCCGTGCAGCCGTTGATAACCAAAATAATGTAACTGACCGGAAGGCGCAAAATGGTGGTCAAAGCTGCCAAGATGCTTTTTTCCTCATTTTTGGCTGGAATGACAACCGCGAACATCTGAGGTCCCCCTTTATAGCTTAACTTGTTATACTATATGCCGTTTGCCTTTGTTCGACATAGTATATAGCGTAAAACTATAAAGGGAAAAGGAGGTTCGTTCATGTTGCATGTTGGGGATACTGTTGCTCGGCTTTCACATCAACAAGATATTTTTTTCCGCGTTGATCGGATTGACCAAAATCTAAATGGCGAAAGTTCGGCGATTCTTAAAGGGCTTAATTTAAGATTACTTGCAGATGCACCGCTTTCAGACCTTATTTGGAAGAGCCCGCTTGAAGTTACTAATTATGAGCGTGTTGATAATAAATTAATTTATCAAAAATTACACAGACTAACGAGTCAAAGGAGAACAAGTCGAGACGATCAAAGGGAGTTCTTTGAGATTCCGGGACGGGTGTTGCAACTTGACGGTGACCAGGATTATTTAGATCAATGTATCAAGACCTACGGGCAAATGGGAATCGAGGCCAAAGGAATTTGCAAGTCTGAGAAGGAACAACCAAAAGTAATTCGTAAAATATTGCAAGAAAATCCAACAGACATCTTGGTGTTGACGGGCCATGACGGGTTCATTAGTGGGAAGAGAGATTTTCATAGTATGGACAGTTATCGGAGTTCGCGCTATTTTGTCGAATCTGTTATGGAGGCACGCCGTTATCAACATAACCGAGATAACTTGGTAATTTTTGCAGGAGCTTGTCAATCTAATTATGAAGCGATTCTTTCGGCAGGAGCAAATTTCGCGTCTTCTCCGAAACGCATGCTAATCCATGCCTTTGACCCGGTATTTATCGTAGAGCGAATTGCGTTTACCCCTACGGACCAGATTGTTTCCGTAAAGGATGTTCTAACGCATACGATTACAGGAACGGATGGGGTCGGAGGGGTAGAGACACGGGGGCAAATGCGGCGGGGGTATCCGAGGAGCCCTTATTAAGAGCAAGGAGAAGCAGGAGAAGAGCAGACAAGGGGACGGTTCTCGCGCTTCCTTTTAGGAAGCAGGAGAACCGTCCCCTTGCTTCTTTCCGCTTCCTTGTTAACGCTGAATGGTTATGGGGGTGCCGATTTCGACCCGTTGGAATAAGTGTTCGACGTCGTTGTTATGCATGCGGATACATCCTTTGGACACGGCTTGTCCAATACTGGCTGGGTTATTCGTTCCGTGAATCCCATAGTGAGGGATAGAGAGCCCCATCCAGCGACTACCAAAGACACCGCCAGGTTGAAATGTTTTCGTGGCAATTGAGTAATGGCCGGTAGGTGTGGGTGTCGCTGCTTTACCTACCGCTATTGGATAATGCTTTACCAGACGGTTTCCTTCATAAAGTTCAAGGAGACGACGGTTGGTATGAATGACAATGGAATGACTGGGCATAGAAGAAGCCTCCTTTCTTTGACATCGAGGGTATATCTCATGGTATGTGAGGAATTTCTGAATGTTCTTTGCATAATTAAACCCTCTTTAGGTGGAAAATAAACGGACTGGAGGGATCAGATTGGCGGAACATGTGGAAGGAAGACTGCTTATAATCGGTGGAGCAGAAGATAAAAAGAACGAGTGCAAAATCCTTAAGCGTTTTGTTCAAGAGTCTGGAGGTAGAGAAAGTCGCATTACGGTCCTGACGGCAGCGACAGAATACCCGCTTCAAGTAGGGACTGAATACCATGCTTTATTTCTCGAATTAGGAGCTCGGGAAGTACAAGTTCTTGATGTTTCAGATCGCACTCAGGCGAATAGGCAAGGGATTGGAAAGGAATTTGAACAATCAACAGGGGTATTTTTTACAGGGGGTGATCAACTGAGGATTACCGGCTTGCTAGGGGGGACGTTATTGGGGCGAATGCTCCAACAACTCTACGAACAGGGAATCATTATTGCGGGAACGAGCGCAGGGGCCTCTGTCATGTCAGATACGATGATTGTCGGGGGAGAAGCGGGAACGGCGAAAAAGAATACTTTAACGATGGCTCCGGGATTAGGGTTACTTCGGTCCGTGGTGATTGATCAACATTTCGCTCAGCGTGGCCGAATCGGTCGGCTCTTATCGGCGGTCGCTCAAAACCCTTATGTGCTAGGTGTGGGGATTGACGAGGATACAGGTATTTTAGTGCAATCCGATGCGCGTTTCTCAGTTGTTGGCAGCAATACGGTGACAGTGGTCGATGCGTCACCTTCAACTACAACGAACGTTTCGGAATCCACGCAGGGCCAGGCCCTAGTTTTGAGCCCGATTTTGATGCATGTTCTATCGGATGGCTATAGTTTTGATCTTAAACGGCGTGTATCTCTGCTTTAGTTTAACGAATGACTTAAGAAAGGAATATCGGAAGGAAAAAAGGTTAAAACTAGGGGGGGATATTATCCATTGCGACCGAAGGAGGAACAGCAACATAATGGAGATTAGAGAAATCCAAGCGATCGAAGGGGCCAATGTTTTCAGTCATAGGCCCATTATTCGAGCGATTGTGGATCTCCAAGAATGGACAGAACGCTTTAGTAATGAATTGGGAGACTTTCGTTTTCGACTCGTCGAGCATTTACCGACCTTGGTAGATCATTATTGTTCACGGGGTAAACATGGTGGATTCCTAGAGCGTTTACAAGAGGGAACCCTTATCGGGCATGTCATTGAACATGTGACCATAGATCTTTTGACACAAGCGGGACAAACAATTAAATACGGTAAAACTATGGGGATTTTAGAACATCCAGGGTGGTATGAGATCATCTTCAATTACGAAGCTAAAGAAGGAGCTATTGAGGGATTAAAACAAGGGTTTGCTCTTGTTAAAACTCTTCTGGAACAGGGTTCTTTTGATGTAAGTCAGGCAGTAAACCGTATCAGAGAAGTGATGGCTGATTACGAATTGGGAGTTTCAACGCGAGTTATTGTTGAGGCATGCCAAGAGAGGGGAATTCCAGTCCATCGCCTCAATGAGGGTAGCTTGTTGCAGCTGGGGTATGGTCGTAATCAAAGACGAGTCCAAGCAACCATAACTGGTGCGACGTCTAGTATAGGGGTAGACATTGCCTGTGATAAGGAAATGACCAAGAAAATACTGGGTGAGGGTGGAGTTCCTGTCCCTTGGGGATATATTGTCAGGACAGAAGAAGAGGCTATTCAGGCCTTTCAAAATATGAAAACGCCCGTTGTCATTAAGCCCTTGCACGGAAACCAGGGCAAAGGGGTAACTCTTCGACTTAAGAGTGTAGTAGAAGTCAGAGCGGCGTTCAAGGTCGCCCAAACTTATGGGGACTGGGTGATTATCGAAGAATATATTGCGGGCCAGCATTATCGATTGGTAGTGGTTGGAGATCGTTTAGTAGCTGCTGCCCAAAGAATTCCCGCCCATGTAATTGGGGATGGTTCATCATCGATAGAGGAACTAGTAGAGCAAGTAAATTCAGACCCTAGGCGGGGAGATGACCATGAGAAGGAGTTAACTAAGATCAAAATTGATCCCGTGGTGGTTTTGACCCTTTCTCAGAAGCGGTTGACTTTATCCTCCGTTCCTGAACTGGGGGAAGTAGTGTATCTGCGGGATAGTGCTAATTTGAGTACGGGGGGTATAGCTGAGGATGTGACGGACCTGGTACATTCTGATAACGTTGATTTAGTCGTCAATGCTACGAAGCTGATTGGCTTAGATGTTGCGGGCATTGATTTAGTGATTGAGGATATCAAAGAGTCCTATCGTAAAAAAAATGGGCATATTATTGAAGTTAATGCTGCGCCGGGGATTCGCATGCACCATTTTCCGAGCTTGGGTCAAGCGCGAAATGTGGGCAAGGCCATTGTCGAGCAAGTGTTTCCTGCGGGAAATGGTAGAATCCCTATTATCGCGATTACGGGCACGAATGGAAAAACGACAACAACTCGGATGATTGGTAAAATGCTTGCAGATCAACAGCTTAAAGTAGGTATGACTTCCACAGATGGGATATATATTGATCAAAAACTGTGGGTTAAAGGGGATATGACCGGGCCGGAGAGCGCAAGGACTGTTTTAAGGCATCCTGAGGTTCAGGTGGCCGTTTTGGAAACAGCGAGGGGCGGAATACTACGGGCTGGTTTAGGTTATGACTATGCGGATGTGGCCGTGATTACAAATGTTTCTAATGACCATTTAGGTCAGTATGGCATAGAGACAACGGCGGATATTGCTCATGTTAAGAGCTTAGTGGCGGAGGTGGTTAGACCTCATAGTTATGTGGTCTTGAATGCGGATGATCCACATGTCGTGCATATAGCTCAGCGTACGAAAGGAAGAGTTATCTTCTTCAGCGCTGAAAAGGATAACATCCATGTACGTAAACATTTGGGAATAAACGGTACAGCTGTCTTTGTACGTCGGGGTATGATCTTACTCTGTCAAGGTTCTAAAATTTTTCGGATCTGTTCGGTGAAACAGATTCCAGTGACCTGGGAAGGAAAAGCAAAGCATAACATCTATAATGCTTTGGCAGCTGTCGCTGCGGGGTGGGCCTTAGGATTAAGTGCTACGGCCATTCGCGATTCTCTGCAAAACTTCCCCTCTGATGCAGAGCACAATCGGGGACGATTGAATCTATATGAGTTAGATGGAGTACGTGTTATTGTTGACTATGGGCATAATGCCGCCGGAATCCAAGAAGTTGCTCATACTCTCAAACAGTTTAAGAATTGTTCTCTTGTAGGTTGTATAACCGTACCGGGTGACAGGCCAGATGATTTAATACGTGAAGTGGGGCGCATAGCTGCACAGGGTTTCAAGCGTTTAGTAATTCGGGAAGATGCCGATTTGCGCGGGCGTAAACCAGGCGAAATTGCCCAAATTCTCTATGATGAAGCAGTACAGAGTGGCATGAACCCCAACAAAATAAGGATCGTACTTTCGGAAACAGAGGCCTTTCGACAGGGATTAGACAGTTGCGTTCCGGGGGACACCTTCGTCATGTTTTACGAACACATCGAGCCGATCGAAGAAGAGATTCAAAAGAGAATGAAATTACAGAAGGCCGTGGACTTTGAGCCAACACCAAAGGTTGTTGGGGTTTAGTTCTGAGAAAGTAGAAAGTAAAGGTGTGAATTAAGAGAGGCGGGGAATATCTTCGTCTCTTTTAA
>JAJYAS010000472.1 GCA_021779415.1 Bacillota bacterium | reverse complement strand
TTCTAAAACAAAAAAATATTTTGCGTTTGGCTACTGTGCTGTATGTAGGTTACATATTCGGCATGTTTCTAGAATCGTGAACAATAGTGGTGAGTATAACATCATCTCAAATAATTCTATTTATAAAACGGAAGAAGAAACTGAGTAAAGATTACTAGTCAATGGCAAATTTTTTAAGAAATATTCAATAGATCAAAAAAAACCTTGTCAACAAGACATTTATTATTTATACTATGTTTATAAAATTAATAATTACAGGTGCTTCATTAATGAGGAGAATAGGGAAGTCGGTGTAAATCCGGCGCGGTCCCGCCACTGTAAACGGGGAGTAAGAAGTATAACCACGGGGTAGTTCCCGGAAGGTGCTTCAGATGTGTTGATCCGTAAGCCAGGAGACCTGCCTGTAGTTAAGATCAAGCCTACCTTGTCGAAGAACCAAGAGTAGTGTGGATGAGATTATGGAAAAGTCTCTAGTCACTGTGTGATTAGAGACTTTTTTTATTTTTTCTCTTCCCGAATGTTCTTTTTAAGGTAGTGACTCCAAACAGAGAAAGGAGAGTTTAGGGTGTTGACGTTAATGGAAATGGCCCAAAAAGGTCAGGAAATCCCGTTATTTACCTTGGTAGCTCAAAACGAACAGATGAATGTCCAACTTCTTATGGAACGAGTTGCTACTGGACGGATTGTTATTCCCTATAACAGTCATCACAAGCCTCAAAAACCCCAAGGCTTTGGACTAGGCCTAAGTACCAAGGTTAGTGCCAGTATTGGTCTTGCCGCAGATGATGATAGTCTAACAGATGAACTATTTAAAGTAGGTGAGGCTATCAGGGCAGGAACCAATGCGATCATGGATTTGAGTACAGCCGGCAATATGGACGAGGCGAGACGGACTATTATCAAAAGAGTGCCGTTGCCTTTGGGTACATTACCAGTTTATCAGGCCTTTGCTGAAGCTGTACGTACGAAGGGTTCAGCCTTAGCACTTGAACCAGACGATTTTTTCAAGGTTATGGAACGCCAAGCTGCTGATGGAGTGGATTTTATGGCTTTGCATAGTGCCCTTCACTCCGGCTTGTTTAAAACGGCTAAGGAAGACAAGCGGGTCCTAAATCTGGTCAGCCGAGGCGGGTCCTTATTGATGGGATGGATGCTTTATCATAACAAGGAAAACTTTTTGTATACTATGTTCGACCGCATCCTGGAAATTGCCAAAAAGTACGAAGTTACTTTAAGCTTAGCCGATGCTATGCGACCGGGGGCTGGTGTAGATTCATTATGTCGTTCACAGACTGAAGAACTCGTTATTCTGGGTGAGTTGGTAAAGCGTAGTCGACAAGCAGGGGTTCAAATTATGATTAAGGGACCTGGTCATACTCCACCCAATCAAATTGCGACAACGGTTAAATTGGAAAAACAAGTATGCCAAGGTGCTCCGTATTTTGTCTTCGGTCCGGTATCGACGGATGTAGCTCCAGGATATGATGAAATTACAGCTGCAATCGGAGGAGCTATGGCGGGTGCTGCTGGAGCAGACATTCTCTGCTATGTCACACCCGCTGAACATATAGGTTATCCCAATGCACAGGATGTCTATCGGGGAGTGGTAGCTTCACGTATTGCTGCTCATGTTGCGGATCTGGCGAAAGGGTACCCAGGTGCAGCAAATTGGGACCTGCAAATGAGTCAAGCACGACGCGAGCAGAATGTAGAGGCCCAGAAAACGTTAGCCTTAGATCAGGAAAGGCTTATGGATTTCCGCTCGAGTGAAAAACCTTTCTGTAAAAAATGTGAAAAGGGTTGCGCCATGGCTGTGGCTGGCAAGTTCTTTCAAGAACTGCCGTGGGAGTGCTAAAACGAGGTTTGAAATTCGTGGTTCGAGGTTCGATTATCAGTAGGGACACGATGCATCGTGCCTAAATTAGGAAATAAAACAAAGAATGGAGAGATTAAAATGACTCAACTTATCAAAGCGAGACAAGGTATTATTACACCTGAGGTAGAAAGATTAGCAAAAGTTGAAGGGCTTACAGCGGATGCGTTATGCGAGAAGGTTGCGCAAGGTCGGGTCGTGATCATCAAGAACAAACAACACAAGAACTGTATCGCGGTCGCGGTAGGAGAAGGACTTCGCACAAAAGTTAATGCTAACATCGGGACGTCACCGGACTGTGTGGACTTTTCAGATGAGCTTCATAAAATAAAGGTTGCCGTAGCGGCAGGCGCGGATACGATTATGGAATTAAGTATTGGCGGAGATGTTGATGCTTTCCACCATCAGGTGATCGATAACTTCACATTACCTGTCGGTTCTGTTCCAAGCTATCAAGGTGGTATGGAAAGTATTGCTAAGCACGGAAGCGTTGTAGGTATGACCGCTGAGGATATGTTCGAAATGATTGAACGTCAGGCCAAGCGTGGCATCGATTTTATGGCCATTCATGCTGCCTTAAACATGTCTATTATTGAACGATTAAAAAATCAAGGACGAGTCACCGATATTGTGAGTCGTGGCGGGGCCTTTTTAACAGGCTGGATGTTCCACCACGAGCAAGAAAATCCGCTCTATGCTCAATTTGATCGTGTTCTTGAAATTTGCAAAAAATACGATGTAACGCTTAGTATTGGGGATGCAATCCGACCTGGTTGTATCGAAGATTCTCTGGACCGCGCCCAAGTCCAAGGAGTGATTGTGGCAGGAGAATTGGTCCAACGAGCCCTGGAAGCGGGGGTTCAAGTCATGGTAGAAGGACCAGGTCACGTACCATTGGACCAAATCCCAGCAACGATCTTACTCCAAAAACAACTATGTCATCACGTTCCGTACTATATACTTGGCAATTTGGTTACGGATATTGCGCCGGGTTATGACCATATCACAGGAGCCATCGGGGCTACAACTGCTGCAATATCAGGTGCAGACTTCATTTGCTATGTTACACCTGCCGAACATCTACGCTTACCAACCGCTGAAGATGTGCACGCAGGGGTAATTGCTACGCGCATTGCCACCCATGCTGCGGATATAGTAACTGGAGTCAAGGGTGCCCGGGAATGGGACTTAGCCATGGCTCATGCTCGTAAAGCCTTAGATTGGGAAAAACAAATTGAATTGTCCATTGATCCTCCAACAGCTCGCCGGATCCGAGGAGAGCGTAACGAAGAGGGTGCTGAGGCCTGTTCTATGTGCGGTGGTTTCTGTGCCATGAAATTAGTGGGGGAACACCTTGGAAAAACGGGCGGAACTTGCTAACTAGCGGGAAGAGGGCATTATAGACAAGGCGGGTGATGAAAATGAGCCAAATTGGGGTCATTATAGGAAGTGATTCAGATTATAAAGTCATGGAGGATGCCCTGGAAGTTCTTCGTCAATTTGAAGTTCCTTTTGAAGTTATAATTTCATCTCCCCAAAGAACCTTGAAACGAACAGTCGATTGGGTGAAAGCTTTTGAAGCCCAAGGTGGAAAACTTATTATCGCTGCAGCAGGTTTAGCCGCTCATTTGCCAGGGGTTGTGGCTGGGGCAACGATTTTACCTGTCATCGGTGTTCCGATGAACAGTGGTGCCATGGAAGGAATCGACGCCCTTTACTCCATTGTACAAATGCCCCCGGGAATTCCAGTGGCGACCGTAGGCATCGGTGCTGCACGGAATGCAGCGTTGCTGGCGGTACAGCTGTTAGCAATTCAGGATAAAGCAATGATTATTAAGGTTAAAGACTATCGAGCCCAAATGTTGAAGGATATCGAGGCGAAGGACAAAGCATTGCAGAAGCGGTTAAGTGAAGGAATTTGAGGACTCAGCACTGAACTAAAGGGGAGGGGGGCAAACGTGTTCGAATGTGGAGAGGACAAACCGAAAGAAGAATGCGGAGTCTTTGGAATTTATGCCCCCACCCAGGAGGTTGCCCGTTTAACTTACTACGGACTCTATGCTCTGCAACACCGAGGGCAGGAGAGTGCCGGAATCGCAGTTTCAGATGGCCGAAGTATTGATGTGCATAAAGGA
>JAJYAS010000471.1 GCA_021779415.1 Bacillota bacterium | reverse complement strand
TATGTCGTTCAAATGGTTCTGAAGTGAAGATTTTGTCTTAAGTTCTAACAAAAAGCTTAGCAAGAAGGCCTTTAGCCAATGTTCAACAGTGCCATCCTGGAGAGATGTTTTAACTTTATCACTAAGCCCATGTGCTAAAACGGAGGGAGAGGGCAGGAATTTTCCCACCATTTTTCGGGCCGGATTATTGTCTCCATACCTGTTTAAAGCTGCTTCAATTGTAGTTACCAACGCATCTTTTACTTGAGGTTGTTCCATATACTGATCAATGGTTTGGCAAATGATCTTTAATAGCTGATCTATATCTCCATGTTCCAGCGAAAATTCTAAAACTCCCACTAGAGTTTGGGCGAGATTCACACTACTGACGCTTTCATGGAATAAGCACTCAAGTTCAACTTCTCCCTCACGGTAGTTCGTCAAGTCCTTAGCAAGTTTGGCGAGAAGAAGATTTAGAGTCTTTTGAACCTCCGGCTCTGAGATAATTTGAATTAGCACCTTTGAAAAGTCCCAAGCGGATAATTTACGTCGGAGTACATCTTGGGATAGTAATTCATCCTGTACCATATTTGCTAAGGCAGCGAAGATCCGTTCCCGGTTGTGCGGAATAATCTCTGTACGCAGCACTTTGCCGGTCCGGATTCCTAACGGGCGTCGAAATAGGGCCGTCACTGCAAACCAGTCAGCTAGCCCTCCGATCATCCCAGCACTACATCCGCTTGAGATGAGCCCGCCAATAAAGTTGCCATGAAACGGATAACTAAACAAAAATCCAAGGGTGATACCCCCTAGGGTAAGATTAGCCCTCTGTGTATTATTTCTTTTCGTCATTATTTTCCACCTGCGCTTAGAATAAACTCTTCACCTATTCTAGTCTATTTTTCATTCTTGTACCAGTGTCTTAGGATTTGGGCTTATCTTATTCCCTGCCACTAGTACTATGAGTAACATTAAAACTGCGCCTGCAATATAGGGTAAGCGCATGCCAATTACGAATAGGGCTCCTCCTGTCACAGGTCCGATAATCCTGCCAAGACTAGCAAAGGCTTGAAAAAGGCCGAGGGAAGCACCTTGGCCCCCAGTGCTTTGTTTTGTTACAAGACTTGAACTTGTTGGGGTCATGAGCGAATTTCCGACCATGAATACTACCGTAGAGGACACTAATAATACGGCATTTGAGGCACTCGCCGTCAAAATGATCAAAAGGAATCCGATTGAACAGAGAACCGCCCCAAACTTCACGAGACTGGCCTCTCCAAACTTCTTGACTAATTTACCAATTAGGAAGCCCTGTACAAATACCCCGAAGATACCAATTATGGCAAACGTATACCCCATATCTTTAGGGCCAAAGCCGACTTCGGCCGCTGAAAGCAAAGCAAAGGTACTTTCAAACATGGACATGGTAAAATTCAGGGCAAAATTAAACGCAAACAGCGCAAATAAGGGATTTTTCACTACATCTAGGGTGAGCTTTGGCCTATGGCGTTTAGAAATTGATGAGATGGGTTGTTTTAAAGATTCAGGTAAAAATAGCCAGGTAAATGGAAGTAGTAATAAGGCTAACCCTCCAGCAACAAAAAACGGCAAGGAGAAACTATAGTGACCAAGCCAGCCACCTATGGCAGGTCCAAAGATCATTCCAAGCCCCATTGCAGCACCTATCATCCCCATACTTTTCGATCGATCGGCCCCTTCCGTTATATCCGCTAAATAAGCCATCGCAGTTGGTAGCGTGGCGGATGAAATCATTCCAGCTACAGCACGAATTCCAATTAATAAGTAGAGATTGTTGACCATTCCGAACATCAGAAATGTCAAACCATATCCACTGAGTCCGATAAGGATAACAGGGCGACGACCAATACGATCGGACATGCGACCCCAAAATGGAGCAAAAAAGAACTGCATAATTGAGTAAGCAGACATAAAAATCCCTAAGGAAAGAGCTCCTCCACCTAGCTTATCCACAAAGAAAGGTAGAATGGGAATTACAATACCAAACCCAACCATGACTAAAAATTGAATGATCAATAAGATGACCATTGGACGCCTAATATTCTTTTGCATCAAAAATGCTCCTATCTATACCGCGTTTTGTTCTAACGTTAAATCGTCCAACACATCGTTCAACTGTTCCAGAGCTTTATTCAGTTCCGAGACTTGAAGGAGATCTAGCTTCTGAAAGATACGGGCAAACTTGATTTTTCTTTCTTCTTCAAAGGCTTTTAGGGGTTCAATCCCTTGAGGAGAAAGCTGAATAATAACCACGCGCCGATCTTCCTCGCTACGGGTTCGCGTTATAAGACCTAACTTATATAAACGATCCACAAATCCAGTCACTGCTCCCAAGGTAATCCCGAACTGTTGAGCAATATCAGATGGAGTACAGCTAATGCGACGTTCCAAGTACTTCAAAAACATCATCTGATGCATGGATAAGTTACTTTCTTCAGGCATCAGAAAGCATTGATACTTTTTCCAAACCGCTCTAAACAAATGGTCTGTCTCTTCCATGAGAACAGCTTCGTTTCCTTTGGTCATGGGTATCACTCCTTAATAAGAGTTTCATTGATAGCCCTCATTATAATCTCCATAAATAGTTTATGTCAATTATTACTTAATTCCCTTTTTTACTTTAAATTAACCCTTTTATTAACGCAAAAAAACTCAGGCTCATAATTAATGCGCCTGAATCTCTTTGTTCATTCTTGAATACCGTATACTTTATCGAGACCTATTCGTAGACTTTCTCCTCTGTCAAATGTGCGTTTAAAGCATCCTCTTCGATTAAACGGTATTTTGGCATTTGGCTTTGGGTTTGAAATTCCTTGTAATATTCATGTTGAATGATTAGATCCATGACTTCGTTAGTACCCGTCCAAATCATGATTAACCGTGTATCACGCAAGAGCCTTTCGACAGGGTAGACGTTGGTATAGCCGATTCCCCCCATGATTTGCATGGCATCATTGACCACAGCCCAAGCCGTATTAGTGGCAAATTTCTTGGCTTCAGAAACTAATCGCCTTCCCTGCGCTGCCGGTACGCCTGAATCAATGGCTCGAGCGGCTGCGTAGACCAAAGCCCTTGCGGCATCTAAGCGTGTGATAGAGTCTGCGACTTTAAAGCTAACTCCTTGAAAATCCTTGATTGTGTGATTAAAGGCCTTACGTTTGGTACTGTAAGCTGTAGCAACTTCTAAGGCTGCCCTTGCCATACCTAAGGCTCCAGCCGCACTTGTCAATCTCTCCGGGATCATCATCTGATAGAAAATTTCAGTAGCTCCATTTTCTTTGCCTAAAAGGTTTTTGCTGGGAATCCGCACATCCTTGAAAACGACTCGTCCGGCTCCACCACCACGAGTCCCCATTAATCCATATACATGCCCGACTTCAACGCCTGGACCCCTATCGACGATGAAGGCACTCATACTTTCATGAGACTTGCCCTCCGGATTTGTTTTAGCATACACCATAAAATAATCCGCACCTTCAGCACCAACGACAAATCGCTTTTGCCCGTTAAGGATGAAATCGTCTCCATCTCGTACTGCTAACGTGGTCGCCCCAAAGAAGTCCGAGCCGCCCCGGGGTTCAGTTAGTGCTTCAGCGGTGTAGATTTTTCCTTCCAAGGTAGGTTTTAGGTAGCGCTGTTTTAGGTCTTCTGAGCCAAAGCGAGCAAGTGCTTCCCCAACAATGGAAGGTAGTGAATAAAGGCAAGCTAGGCTAGTACCTAAAACACCGATTTCTTCTAGAACTCCGACTTCATCAACCCAATTAAGCCCTCGGCCACCATACTCTAGGGGAAAACGCAAACCTAAAAGATTGGCTTCCCCTAGGTCTTTAATGTAATCGACGGGATAAACCACTTTTTCAGCATCCATATCCAGAATCAATTGTTTGGGTACTTTTTCCTTTACAAAGGTGATCGCTTCGTTTTGCAGTTCTTGTTGTTCATGGGTCAAAAGAAAATCAAACATTTTTTCTCTCCTCCTCGTTTGTTGGAAGTTG
>JAJYAS010000470.1 GCA_021779415.1 Bacillota bacterium | reverse complement strand
GAACAGATACAAAGAGATCGACATTATTTCTCTCAGCAATGTCCACGCGCGCCAGTAGTTCGCCGTTAAGATCCCCTTCTAAGTGACTAGGAGCATAGTCTCCATCGCGCGTGAGAAATGTAGAAACGCCGTTAAACTCAAGTAGGGGTTTAAGCTTAAGACAAATATCTAGTGTAATATCCTTTTCTCGAAGACCGTTACCTTCTGCACCTGGGTCATAACCGCCATGACCAGGATCGAGGCATACTTTCACATCAATCCCTCCTGCTTCCATTGTATGCGAAGGAATTAACAACCGAAACTATTTCCAGAGAGATAAAAAATCCCCTCACTAGGAGGGGAAGTGGAGGAGTAAAAAATGAGAAAACCTCTATGTGAACCGCTACCTCTAGTAGCAGGTAATTATTGATTGTCTTGATTATATATCTACTATGTTACCATTCCATGAACTTTATATTAAGAAAATGTTAAACCATATCTTTCCTTATTTCAGCATTATAGCATGGAAATTTGATGCTATACTTTATTGTGGAATTTCCAATATTTATAATGAAAAACTTTGGTTCCATTGTGATAACGTTACTAATCAGTACGATGCATTTTGTAGGTCATATAAATTAGTCACCACTCAGATGTCATACCTCAGTATCATTGTTCCAACCGAGAAAAAAATTCAATTAAGGAAAATTTCAAATTGGCATGTTTTTTGTCATAAAATCCTTAACAAACTAATCGACTTATGTTATACTATCCAAGTCGAATGAACTGCTCTATTTAGCAGGAAATGAGCTGTTGTTAACGGAAAAATGGCTTATAATCGACGTTTCACATGCCGATGTGGCTCAGAGGTAGAGCAGCTCACTCGTAATGAGCAGGTCGTCGGTTCGATTCCGACCATCGGCTCCATAGGAACACTACTCCCGCAAGCGATTGCGGGATTTTGTTTTTGGGTAATTACTCTACAAAACTAGAAATGGTGCCCATTTGGTGCCCAACGTGTCAAACTCAAGCGTATTTAAACAAATTCAACGAATACCATCGTAACTTGAATTCTGCCTGAGCCTTTTTGGGTCTTTGAGCACGAATATCTCAACATCCGTTTACTTACTATAACAGTTACAGATATCAATAGGAATTAAAGAAGATGACTCCCGTTCAATTCAGGAATCATCTTCTTAATATTGCATAGGTCTTTTTTCAAGTTGTCCTTGACAAAGGGTACACATTACTTTACTGAAACTCGAGGTTTTTATATAAATTGGTTTGTTCGGACTTTAGACTTAAATTCGTATGATCTCAACTTTGGTATCGAGCGAAGCGACTCCTCCTCCAATCGGATCGATTAATGAAGTATTTTTAAGTTTAGGATCGATCAGGAGTAAGCCGTTTCCTGAGAACCCGGTATCCCGCCCAAGGGCATATCCTGTTTTCTGATTAAGAGGCTTTTTTACAGTAAACGGTGTATGGTTGTACGGTTTTAACACAGGAGTTGATTTTCCGTCAATGATAACCGGCTGACCACCATAAGCAGTATTCCCATAGTTATATGACGTCCCCACCGTTCCCGGGCGAATTCCGCCTGTAACCATGATGTGACCAACAACCTCAATATGCTCTGACTTAATCTTGACTTGATCCCCATCCTGCAACCCGCGTTTTTCAGCATCGATCGGATTAATCCAAAGAAAATTCTCCGCTTTAATTTCTCTCAGCCAAACATCGCTGATCGTGCGGTGAGTGGAAATATTTCTCGCCTTCCAGTTTAAGAACTGAAGCGGTTCGCTTTGTTTGACTTCTTTCACATCATACGTGCGAATGCTTTCGTATTTGGGCAAACCGTCAAAATACTGCCCGTTATAGGAATGCTTCGCTCCTGCCGTTTTTTCGTCATAGAAAAGGGCTTGCCCGTTAAGGCGGTATTTAAGGAGGGAACCCACATATTCCGCACCAGGATCTTCGAAACGTCCTCCCCGGTTAAGAACCGTGACAACCTTGGCCCACTCTTCCGGTTTAACCGCACGGCGCCAGCTCTTTTCGTCAAAAAATTGACCGAGTGCCGCCTTTCGAACTTCGCTAAAGACCTGGAGTTCCTCAGTCGATGCATTAGGGACCGGAGTTCCATCAAAAGCAATATTGGCAACCATTTTCAGATAAAAATCCTCTACCCTGTCTAGCGGGCTCCCATCTGCAAAGGCTTTCTCCCCGACACCCGGTAAGCCCATTTTCTTTAAGATCTCGATGAAAACATCTTGCGTATCGCGAGGCTCAGGATAAACGCGGGTGACCGGCTGCATAAAGTGTGTCACCTTCAAGGGGAAACTCGGGGTAATCGTTTTCCGGCCCCAACGTTCCAGATAACTCAAGTCCGGCAAGACAAAGTCTGAACAGGAGGTGGTTTCACTTAAAACAATATCCGAAGAAACCAGCAAAGGTATTTTTTTCGGATCAATTAACGTCTGACGGGTCATATCCCCCGCCGGAAAGGTAAGGATTGGATTGACCCGGTAGATAAAGAGCGCCTTCAAAGCATAGGGATAACCTTCGGCAGCACTTGGAATCACTTCTTCCGAAGAATTTCCGGCAATCGGGAACCAGGGACGTTTTGCCGGATAACCGTCTCGTTTAAAGAGACTGCTCTTTTCGTAAGCGGAGGACCGGCGACTAATTGGGATACCCCAAGCGGGATGACCCTTCGGGACCTCTTTCAGATCATAGCGTCCCGTTAAATCTTTATGCCGCGCTCCGCCTGTAAGGCTTCCTCCCTTCCAATCATGATTTCCAATTAGATGATTGAGCATGTTCACAGCCCGTGCGGTATAATACCCGTTAGCGTGCATCGCGATACCACGGTATGCCATGATGGCGGCTTTCTTGCCGTGAGACGTAAATTCCTGAGCAAGTTCGATAATTTGTTCTTTCGTAATTCCTGCGATCTTCGCGTATTCGTCCAAGGTTTGTTCCATAACTCGTTCTTTATAAAGAGTAAAGGCCGATTTCATATGAATGCCATTAATTACACTATCGACTTCCAGGTCTCCTTCAGCAGCCTGATTATGAACAACAGGATTCCCATTTTGCAAAACGACAAATTGAGTATCCTCCCCGATTCCTAAATCTTTGGCCCTCAGCTTCGGCCTTTTTTCATCCGATACATTGATTAAATAGGTGGCATCACTCCAGGTTGGTTCTCCATCCGCCTGAGCCGCTTTCAAATTCGGATTGCGCAAATAACGCTCGTCATAGCGTTTGTTCTCAAGAATCCAGCGGCCCATACCCAACGCCAGGGCAGCGTCTGTCCCGGCTTGAATGGGTACCCAGATATCGGCCTTTTCAGCGGTCCGGCTCAACCGAGTATCAATAACAGCCATTTTCATACCCCGGGCTAAGGCATTTGTCAGCATCGGTGCCAGAAACACAGGACCGCGATTCGCGACCATGGGGTTCGTACCCCACACCAACAAGAATTCCGTAGCGTTGAGGTCCGCATAAAGTCTTTTTTTCGGTTGCTGTGTTTGGAAGGAGTGAACCGTTCCCATAACCCCGTTCGCACCGCAGGCCCCACCATGATCATCAAAGTTGATGCTGCCGAAGCCTTGGAACCAGATGCGGTCGCGCATAAAATCACGGCGATCTCCGCCGAAGCAGGCAATTTGATTGGACTTCGGACCAAAATCAGGGTGTTGAGTGTCAATGAGCACATCCTTGTATTTCGCATCAAAGTCCTGAGACGTCATTTGTCCTTTTTTAACGAGATCCCAGTCGGCCATGACTTCTGCTTGGCCGACATAGGCCCAAAGAAATTTGAGACCCGGTGTTCCCAAATCGGGACTGCCGTTAATAATTTCTTGAATCGCCTGCTCCCAGGAGATGCTTTTCCATTGTCCGCTTCCCCTGGGGCCGACCCGTTTTAAAGGTGTGCGGACGCGTAAGGCATCATAAGCCGTCTGGATCCCGGCTTGCCCTTTAAGGCAGGTTCTTCCGCCCCGGAACCCGCGTCCCTCTACGGCTAAAGTC
>JAJYAS010000469.1 GCA_021779415.1 Bacillota bacterium | reverse complement strand
GTGCTGGATTTGGGAACAGGTACAGGAGTCGTGGCCGCCGCCCTTAAAGAAAGGGTCACTAAAGTGACCGGAGTTGATTCTTCTTGGGCTATGATAGCAATGGCTCGTCAACTGCATCCGGATTTAACGTTAGACCAGGCGGATATAAGAGCTTTACCTTATCCGGCGGAGTTATACGATAAAGCCATCGCTAGGATGGTCTTGCACCATATAATAAATGACTTGCCCAAGGCCATTGCTGAGATGTTTCGGGTTTTAAAGCTAGGGGGCGAGATAATAATTTGTGAAGGGATACCCCCATTGCCGGATTTATTACCAGATTATCAAGCGATCTTTGCTCTTAAAGAAGTAAGGCACTGTTTTCTGCCCAAGGATTTGAACGATTTATTAACGCAAGCAGGTTTTGTACAAATTAAAAAGGAACTGTTCGTTGTTCCTCAAGTGAGTATCAGTAATTGGTTGGAGCAAAGTGGCCTGCCGGAATTTAAGAAAAAGGAAATTTACAGACTCCATTCGCAGTCTTCCAAACAGTTTAAAGATGCCTATAAACTAGTTGAAACCGAAAACGATATTTTCATAGATATGGCCTTTTTATTGATTAAAGGAACGAAACCTATGAATTAAGAATGAAGGGTACCACAACGTTCCTCTATTTGGTATCAATAGGGAAAGGAACTGATCCTTAGGGCTTAGCCATCTAGTGTCAGGTTAACTCAGACTTCCATAATCTATAGGGATAAGGTTGGGAAGGAAGAGTGAAAAATGCACATTTGTGTGGTTGGTCTGGGGAATATTGGCTTTAATCTTTTGACGTATCTAGTGGAAAGGTATCCAGGAGGGGTGACAGGAGTCGATATTAATGGGCAGCGGATTGAGGAAATTCAAGAATTAGGTTTTAAAGTAACTACAGAATATCAAACCCTGAAGGCTATAGACACTTGGGTCTTGACCCCTTCTACTGGTAACCAGGGGCAAACGATATTTGCCGTCTTGGATGCGATGTTGATTCATCCCCGATCACTTATTTCGATAGAATCCACCCTGCCACCGGGGACAATGGAACGGGTGAAAGAGTATTTAATCCAGAAAGGGTTTACATTAGGACGAGACATCTTTTTGATCCATGTTCCTCACCGGGTAATGTTTGGGGTAGACAAAACAGTTTGTGATACTCCTCGTGTCATGGGAGCCTTCACTGAGGCTTGTTTAGAGAAGGGGCGGGAGTTTTATAAGCCTCTTGTTCCGAATTTAATAGAAGTCGAAGAGGTAAGGATTGCAGAATTAAGCAAAGTAGTTGAGAATGTAAAACGGTATATCGATATAGCTTTTGCTCAGGAGATGTACAGATATTGTGTGAATCAGGGCATTGACTTTCAAGATCTGAGGCGAGCCGTGAATAGTAAACAGAATGTAGAACTTCTTAGCCCAGATTGGGGAATTGGAGGAGAGTGCTTGCCTAAAGATATGAGCTTTTTGCGGACAGTTTTTAATTCACCGTTATTGGAAGGGGCAGAGTTGGGAGATCAGACGTACCGGGATGAGATTTTTGGACAAGTCGGTAATGGCCGAAGGGTCTTGGTTAAAGGGTTAAGCTATAAACCAGGATTGAAAGATTTAGAACACAGTAGGGGAGTCGATCTGGTTAGGAAACTGGAGGAGAATGGCCACCTTGTGATGGTAGAAGATGCTCTCTTTACATCTGAAGAGTTAAAAGCTAGGGGTTTTACACCCTTCGTAATAGATGAATTTCAGTGGGCAAGATCAAAAAGAGAGATGCCAGAGGTTATTTTAGAGAGAGATATGGCCCTAGAGGGAATAATTGTAAAATAGAAATTGGATTCTCAAGCAAAACATCCTTGGCTTACTTTTTAGTAGCTAGGATGTAAAAAGAACCTCGCAAGAGGTTCTTTTAAAAATATTACTACTCTTGTAAAAATTCTTGAACATAAAGGTTGCCATAAGCAGATCCATAGGCTATCCCGATGCCCACATGAGTAAAACGAGGATCCAGAATATTGGCTCTGTGACCAGGGCTGAGCATTAGGGCTGCCATTGAGCCCTCAACGGATTTATTACCAGAAATGTTCTCTCCAGCCCATTTTACGTTTAGTCCTACTTGTTGCATCATAGCCCATGGGCTACCGTATGTCGGAGAGGTGTGGTCGAAGTAATTGTTTGCTTTCAGGTCGTTGGCCTTCGCTCGTCCAACTGAGGCAAGGCGTAGATCTAATTTTACTGGGCTTACGCCTGCAGCGATGCGCTCTTGATTAATCATATCTACCATGTGCTGTTCATCAGCTGTTAAAGCTGTGACAGCGGGAATGGTAGGAAGCGTTGGAGTCGGAATCGGAATCGGAGCCGGGGTAGGAACTGGAGTAGGTGCAGGAATAGTGGTATTGGTTGGGTTTAGGATATTTTTTAGAGAAATAACATTTCCACTATTGGTTGTAGGTGTTGTTCCGATGTGAATCGTTTGAGAGGGAGTTGTAACCACTGGAGTGGAAGGGGATGATGGAGTAGGAGTAGGAGTAGGAGTAGGAGTAGGAGTAGGAGTAGGAGTAGGAGTAGGAGTAGGAGTAGGAGTAGGAGTAGGAGTAGGAGTTGGAGTTACTGTCGTTATGACAGAACCGGAAGAGCGAAGGGTCACAACAGACCCTGTTAGGGTTTGAGGCGCGCCAATATTAATCGCCGCTTGTGCCGGTAAAGCAACTAAAGTCATGAGGGTAACCAGATGAATACTGACTAGTACTTTTAAGTTTTTTTTCATTTGGGAAGCCTCCTTAAGTTAGATGAATATTGCTATGAAGAAATCAAAAGTTGCAAGAATAGGAAAAGCGAAAAGCAAAAAGAATTCAAGAGTGTGCACTATAGATGGGATTAATGAGCATTGGCCAACTGACAACTGCAGTATAACATAGCAAGTTGCATGAAATAAACGGTAGTTTTATGCAAAAAAGTAGTAAATTGAAAGTTATTAAGATTATCAGGATTTTTAGGTGGGTTTAAATTTCCCTCTATGCATAAAAAAGACTATAATAATGAGTGACCTTTTAAATAGCTTTGATACTTATAATAGTAATTTTACTTATAATGTTTTTTGGATATATACCCATACTTATATTGCCGTGAAGCTTCAATATTTGGAAGAAACAGTCAAACGGGATTATTTGAGTCGAGAGTATTTTGAAGGCGATGTTGAGTTAAGTACCTCCCGAGCTGGGAGAGGGTATCATGGAGAAATAGAGAGGGTGGAATCCAAAGTGCAGCCCAAAGTAGTCATGAAATTTTGCCCAGACTATTTAGCAGATGTCGAAACGAGTTTGAGGGAAGGCTTAGCTGAATGGGGCGGCATGGGAACCTTTGTTAAGCCTGGACAAAGAGTTTTGCTGAAAGTCAATCTTCTCATGAAAAAACGGCCCGAGGATGCGGTTACGACCCATCCTAGTGTTGTAGAAGCCGTCGTTCGCCTTGTCCAGGAGGCTGGTGGGATAGCGATTATTGGGGACAGTCCGGGCGGTCCATATACAGTCGGCGCACTACAAGCCATTTATACAAAATCAGGTCTACGTGAGGTTGCAGAGCGAACCGGGGCAATCCTCAACGAAGATGTGGGACAAACTACCATTCAGTATCCAAAAGGAAAACTCGTTAAAAGTTTAACGGTCACTAACTGCGTCTTAAAGGCCGATGTCGTAATTCCTCTTTCAAAGTTAAAAACCCACGGCATGATGACTTTCACGGGTGCTGTTAAGATCCTTTTTGGAGTCATTCCCGGCCTTCTCAAAGCTGAATATCACCTAAAAATGTTTAAGATCTCAGATTTTGCAGATCTTCTGGTAGATATTGCTGCTTGGGTAAACCCAGCGTTAAGCATTATGGATGGGATCGTAGGCATGGAAGGGGATGGGCCTTCAGCGGGTAAGCCACGAAACATTGGTGCACTTATCTTAAGTACGGATCCGTTCGCGTTAGATGTCGTAGCTACGGATCTGATTGGCTTAAAGTCAGAAAAGGTTCC
>JAJYAS010000468.1 GCA_021779415.1 Bacillota bacterium | reverse complement strand
GATGGTTTCATTAATCATACCAATTTGTTGAGAATATTCATTCAGGAGCGTGATTACTTTTTCTGCCTCCCGTGTCTTGTTATGAATAGTATTCATGCTTTGCATAACTACATTTACAGTGGCCTTTCCTTCCTTAGCTGCGTTTATAGAGCTCTCCGATTTAATGCTAGCTGATGCAGCCTTATCCTTGGCTATCTGAATAAGAGCTGAAAGTTCGATCAGTACCTGTGAAGTTTCTACGCTCGAGTTGGCGGCATTTTCCATCGACTGTGCAACCATCTGTGTTCCACTGGAAATGGTTGTTGTCGTTGCCGACACTTCAGACGAAGAGGCCGCCATTTCCTGGGATGCTGCGGTTAATTCAACAGAACTGTTATTCACTGCCTTAACAATTTCTAGTTGCGAAGAGATCATAGTATTAAACGACTCGCAAAGCTGCCCGATTTCGTCCTTAGTTTGAACAACCGCCTTGACCATCAGATTTCCTTCGCTCGCCCGAGCCATCAGCCCCTGCAACACCTTTATTGGGGTCGTAATCTTACGAGCAGCAAACAGTCCAATTAGAATTCCTAAAAAGGCTACCAGGATTGCTGATATTATAGCAACCATTTTTGCCTGTTTGGTCACATTATATGTTTCATCCATAGTGAGGTTAATTTGATTTTGTTGGTTCGTTTTCGATTCATTAACCTTGGCTATCAGTTGCGTAGCCAACGGTGCTAATTCTTTGACTGCAATTTCCATTGCCGCGTCTTTGTTGCCTGCTTTCCATAACGGAATTAGTTTTTCTTCGTCGCCTTTGGAGTATTGATCATTCAATGCTTTGATTTCGACGGATATAAGTCGTGTATCTTCCGTACGTGCCTCTTTAATGAGCTCATCTTCCAGCTTGGCATTCAAATCAGCTAATCTCGTGAATTCATTGAGATACTGATCTGTTCCATAGAGTAAATAACCCTTCATATTATAGGATTCTCCCAAGACATTGTACGCAATATCATTGGTTTTTTCTAGGCGTAACATCTCATATCCCCTGAGATTATCGACAGATGCCTGTGCTTTATTACTCCCATAAATGGTGTAGGCAAATCCCCCCGTCGCCACCAAGATGACTAACAAGAAGTAAGCTATCATTTTCTTCGCTAATGTCATTTTCATCTAAAATTCACCACACTCCTCGCCACTCATACACTACCATATTTAGGAACTCATTAATCTTGATTTACGTAATATTTGACAAACTTATCTAAAATTCCTGCATATTTATTAAGTCTTTTTTTAATTATGACAATTGGATATTAATTTGACATCTCACCCCAAAATGATAAAATTCACTGGTGCTGGATAAATACTAAACCCTTTGGTGAGGCAAAATACATTATCCACAATACAAGAGATGTCGAGGTATACAAAGTTTATAAGAATATCTTAATAAAAGATGGTTGGACCATTACCCAAGAATTAGAAGTTACTAGTTTCTCGGCTGAAAAAGGTTCCCACTTAGCAAATATTTTAATTTGGATATGGGATGAGGGTAATGTATTACTAACTGTTCGGTCAAAGTAAACTTTGTCCAAACCTTAAATTTCCAGAGATTAGACCCTTGACGATGACTATCAATCTTGTTAAAATAACACTTGTCCAATAACACATGCCGACGTAGCTCAATTGGTAGAGCAACTGATTTGTAATCAGTAGGTTGCGGGTTCGAGTCCCATCGTTGGCTCCAGTTAATACAAAAGCAACGAACCCAAGGTTCATAAGTTAATACGTTCCATTATAAAGGAGGGCTGAATGCTCTCCTTTTCGTTATCCAAGCTAACTCCTCCCCATGAACATTCAACGGACATGCTGAATATATTGTACTAGTCTACACCCCATCAAACTGACTGTGCTAAAAATTTGAGAGTAATGCAGCTAACGAAGGTGGTGAACAATATGCTGTGGGTTTTACCAATTGTAGCCTTTGAGTTGTTTGTGATTATTTTGTTATTAATTCGCATTTTGCGCGAGATTGAGGAGCTCGAACTCCGCAGAAAACAACAAGATTAGCACTAAATACTTTGACTGGGCTTTGTGCCTGGTCTTTCTATAATAATCAAAGAATCAAATAAAGAGAAGACAAGCGACACCCTTGTCTTCTCTTTATCTGTTAGTTAGTTCCCCTTCAACCTCAAAGGGACGATGGATCAGAAAAAGCAACACATAAGATTTCCCCCTTTTCAGGAAATTATTATTACTATTTCAACGCCAAGTGTTTCCATAATGAAAAAGAGTAAGGCCCCATATTATGTGACCTTACTCTGGTAGTTGAAGCCGGTTTTCATGTAGTCTAGCTTAAAGGCTTATTCATTGTGTTATTCTGAGTTACATAATTCAAGCGGCCTCTAAGCTGGCCGACATGACGTTCCATATCACTAGACATATCCTTAAACATTTGTTTAGCGGTTTCGTCTAGGGTTGAGGCTGAAAAAGATTCGTATGTCCCAAGTGCCGATTGTGCAGCAGCAACTGCTTTTGCCAAGTCTGCCTGAACAGTCAAATTAAATCCCTCCTTTAAATATTATTATGTACACTATTATTTTCTCTATACAAGCAGCATATCCCCTTCGATAGCGCTTGTAGCTATGGTTAATAAATTAAAAGACCCCCGCGTCCGGAGGTCTTTTGCGCAATGTTCCATAGTCACTATTCGACACTAAATTGTACTTTAACCTCATTCTTAGCTTCGATCTGCAGGATCACGTCTTCATCACGTGGCTTATAGTTAACGTTCTCAATATCATTCAAATTAATCCAAAATACTCCTCCCTCGTCCCCCCATAGTGAAACCTTATCATCGGCTACGTCAATGTTCTCTACAACTCCAAAATCCATAGTACATTCTACTACACAAACTACATCTATGCACTTCAAGTTTTTCCCCAGGAACTTTTCTTTAAGAAATTTTACAAATTCAATTTTTGCTGATAAAGTTAACACTTAAGCTTTTTCCTCCTTGCAAGCCTAGGACATTTAGATTTAATTTAAGAAAGGAAATAATGGCGCGGATAGTCCATCTCTGTGCAGGTTTTTTGCTTTTTTTATCGAATCATTGATTAGATTAGAGGTGATTAGTTTGAAGACCCAATATCTTGTAATCCCAGTCTCAGATGAGGAACGCAAACGTCTTGATTATGTTTGTACGAAATTAGGTATTACCATCGAGAAATTCTTTGATACCGCACTTAAAGAAGGGGAAATGGAAGTACTAAGCAATGACGCCTTGAAACCAGGAGGTACGTTTTGGAATAATGAAGAGGAAACCTTCAAGAAGGACGCTGAATAGGCGTTCTTCTTTTCTTATTAAGGACTCTTATTAAGGATTCCGAAATGAATCTGCCCAATTTGCCAAATCCCCCCGGAAATTCTTAGTTAGCGTGAGAATTTTGCAATACGGTTGCCCTTTAAAATGTTCCATATACGGGACAAAACCACTTTTGGCAGCAGGAATATCAATTTGTCCTGAGTGTCCAATGCAGATGACCTTACAAGAGTCATGAACTCGAGTGAATATTTTGCGCAATTCTGTAACTGTGAAATTCTGGCATTCATCTATGATTATCGTCATGTCTTTTAGATTAGTCCCTCTTAGAAAGACCGGGCTAGTAGGGTAACACCAAATGCTGTCCATCACTCGTTTGATACTCACCTTTTTGCGAATGGCTTCGTTTGCCAAGACTTCTTCGTTATAAATACACTGTGTTGGATTCTCATTGATTTCTAAGAGAGCATCAATTAGAGGTTGATGATAAATACTTTCCTTCTCAGATTGAGTTCCCGGTCGAAATCCCATGCTAGACTCCTGTACAGGGTTAAAGATATAGGTTAGTGGCTTCTTGAAAATCTTAGCACATGCAACCGCTAGTGTGGTTTTACCTGTACCCGCGTTAGCATTAACCATAACTAATTGATAATCAAAGATTGCATCAACGTATTCATGCTGTTCTGCTGTTAATCTAGGTGCAAACCCAAATAACA
>JAJYAS010000467.1 GCA_021779415.1 Bacillota bacterium | reverse complement strand
TCAGGACCTTAGTGACTCGTTCAATTCCTTTGGTCACCCCAGCCATAATTATGCTCCCTGTCACAAGTAAGACAAATATTTGCCAAAATAGAGGTTCACTCACCCCTGATACAAGTGTTTTAAAAACAAGGGAGGTATCTTCTGGTTTAGTTGAAAGAAGTGCCCCGCCAGCGGCTTTAAAAATATAAGAATAGACCCAACCTGCAACCGTAGTGTAAAAGGCCATAATCAAAAAAGCGCTTAAGACCCCTGCGCCGCCGACTAAAAACCACGGTTTTCTAGGTTGCAATTTCTTAAACGCTCCCACAGCATTCGCTTTTGTATGACGCCCAATCAGATGTTCTGCTAACATCACAGGCAAACCCACCAAAGCCAGGCATAGTAAATAAACCAATATGAAAGCTGCCCCACCATTAGCACCCGTGACATAAGGGAATTTCCAGATGTTTCCTAGCCCCACTGCTGACCCAAGTATAGCGGCAATAACGCCAATGCTACTCGAAAAACCTTCTCGTTTAGACTTAATCTCCTGCACCTTTTTTCCTCCATTTCGACTATTTTAATATAGAATTCGACACGTATTCCTTATTTCCTTCTGAAACGACGAACAACATAAAACGCCTTCTCTCGTTTCAGCTATTATTTACTGAAGAAGGCGTTTTTATCGATAAATTATATTTCAAAACTACAATACTGTCTCCAGCAACTGAAAGCGATCCACATCGACCAACCCTAAATCTGTCAGCTTCAATTCTGGGATCACGGGGAGAGAAAGGAAGGCCAAGGTCATAAATGGATCCACCTTTTTACTAATCCCCAGAAGGTGTGCCATTTCATGTAACTCATCTAGAGTTTGAGCGACCGTTTCAACCTCCTGATCCGTCATGAGACCCGCAATCGGTAAAGGAAGTTTTCCAATGACTTGATCCCTATCGACTAGACAAAGGCCTCCACCCATCTCCACACAGGTCTGAATTGCCAGATTCATTTCTTCATCAGTCATCCCGACGACAACAAGATTGTGAGAATCATGAGCTACAGTTGAGGCGATAGCTCCCTTTTTCAGGCCTAACCCTTCAACAAACCCGACACCGACGTTCCCCGTCCCATGATGCCGTTCCAGCACCGCAATTTTTGCAATTCCTTGAGAAAGATCCGCCTGCACAAATCCATACTCAACTGGGAGTTGCCGAATCAAGGCTGATGTAACAAGTGAATGTTCCTGAACCCCAATCACCCGAACCATAGCATGAGTTGCTTCAAGTTCTGTCCCCGCCGAGACTTTAAGTTTATTGAGGGACCAGTTAGCGAGATGAACACTCTCTGTCAGCCCCTCAATACTGAAGCGCGGGAACCGCAGACGTTCTCTCCTTCGATTTTCCCCTCCACTTTGTTTCATCCCACGCCAATAGACTTCCTTGATGTCAAATTGATTTAGGTCCTCTAGAATCACAAAGTCCGCTTGATACCCCGGAGCGACTGCACCCAAATTTGGAATTCCAATTGCCCGTGCAGCATTTATCGTTGCCATTTGAATTACCTGGATCGGATCCCTCCCAGCCCCTATCGCCAGGCGAACAAGGTGATCAATGCTTCCTTCCCAAATCAGATCTCTTGGATGACGGTCATCCGTCACAAGGAGGCATTGTCCCGCATTTTCAGAAGTCACAGCTGGCAAAAGATCTAAGAGATTCTTGGCAGCACTTCCTTCTCGGAGCATGACATGAAACCCTCGTCGCAAACGTTCTCTAACCTCTTCCACCGTCGAACACTCATGTTCTGTATGAATTCCGGCTAGGAAGTAAGCATTAAGATCCTGCGGAGATATCCCGGGAGCATGACCATCTCTAAAGGTCACTGGGAGTTCTAACTTTTCAACCATGTCGGATTTTGCCTCAATTACCCCCAAATAATCCATCACTTCTCCCAGTCCAATCACTTTGGAATGAGGTAAGAATTCAGCTAAATCCTTCGCCCCTAGCCGAGCTCCAGACGTCTCCAAATCCGTCGCTGGAACACAAGAAGGGAGGGCGACAAAGGTGTTAAAGGGTAATGGGTCTGTGCTATCGAGAATATAACGAATCCCTTTGCCCCCTAAAACATTAGCAATTTCATGAGGATCCACAACAGCCGTTGTTACGCCGTGAGAAAGAAGGAGCGAACAAAACTCCTCGGGACAGAGAAGCGAGCTTTCGATATGAACATGTCCGTCGATCAGTCCAGGAACTACATACTTTCCGCATAAATCCAGTTCCTTCTCCGCTTCACTGAACTTCCCAATGCCAACAAAGATACCTTGATGAATTCCGATGTCAGTTTCATGGATTTCTCCCGAGAAGACATTAACCAACTTGGCGTTTCTCAGGACCAAGTCAATTTTTACCAGACCCCGGGCTTCATCCATTCTCTGCTTAAAACCAGACATACTCCACACTCCCTTCTATAGAGAATAACTACTCGATGGGTACCCTGAAAGAGCGTGCGTCCTGGCAGCAAATGCAAATACACGAACCGTCCCCAACTTGCATACAGACGGTGCACATGAAATGTGCCGTCCACCCAAAGCTCCGTCTCTCTGCTCTCCGTTCCTCTACACAAGTCCCACTCTGTGCATGACCCGATTCAGACTACGAGTCGAGCTTGCTTTAAGCCGCGGTACATCAATTGTCAGGAGCTGTCGATCTTGCATCACGATTTGTCCATCCACCATGGTGAGGCGGACATCCGATGAATTCGCCTGATAGACCAACTGAGAATAAACATCAACGTGCTCGTTTGGCCAAGTGTGTAAACCCTGCAGGCTAACGACTGCCAAGTCCGCCCTTTTCCCAACTTCTATACTCCCTAGATCCTGTTCATGTCCAATAGCCCGAGCGCCACCGAGAGTTGCAAGTTCGAATACCTTTTGGGCTGGCATGACTGTCGGTCCATGTAAGGGTTTTTGTATCAAAGCAGCATGGCGCATCTCTCGGAATCCGTCAAGATTGTTATTGCAGGGTGCCCCATCCGCAGCTAAGGAAATCTCTGCTCCACGTTTCATAAGTTCCGGAATCGGTGCAATGCCGGAAGCCAGTTTTAAATTTGAAGAAGGGCAATGCGAAATCCTAGTTTTAGTCTGAATAAGAATTTCCTTTTCTGCTTCATCTAACCAGATGCAGTGGGCCAAAATTAGTTTAGGACCTGTAAGGCCAACCTTATCTAAATAGATGATGTTACGCATTCCCCGCGTGCTCTCCACAACCTGGATTTCTCCCCGATTTTCTGAAGCGTGAGTGTGAACAAAGGCATTCTTCTCACGCGCGATCTGTGAAACTTCTTTTAATAACGTATCGGTACAGGAAATGACAAAACGTGGCGTGAAGGCGACTTCCAGACGCCCGTTGCCTTTCCCGTGATATTTCTCATATAAGTCCACACTTTCTTGCAAAGAAGCTTCTGTCGTCTCTTGCAAAGAACGTGGAATATCGCCGTTAGGATCATCCATCATAACTTTCCCAGTCAAGGCTCTTAAGCCACTAGAAAGGATAGCCTCAAAGGCTTGTTCCGTGTAATGTACAGTCTCCATATCTACGATCGTTGTTGTCCCTCCAAGGAACAATTCTCCAATTCCCAATAAAGCTGAATCATATAAGGATTCAGGATCATGTCCGCCTTCCAACGGCCAAATTTTAAATTTAAGCCAATCTAGTAGTTCCAAATCATCGGCCTGTCCCCGAAACAAGGTCTGACAAAGATGGATGTGGGTTTGAATCAAGCCGGGAATCAGTAAGTCACCCTGAAGGTCGATCACCTGATCCGCAGGTTGTTCAATAGTTCCTCCAACCGCTACGATCTGAGATCCGTCGACTAGCAAATCCCCATTGATAATCTCGCGTCCAGCATTCATAGTTACGATCTTTGCATTCTTAAAGAGAATACGCATTCCTAATTCCACCCTTCCCCTTCTTGCGAAAGGCTCTCTCCTCGATAAAGAAATTTGTTTCATCGGAGAGATGTGTACCACACACATCTCTCCGAGCCAATCT
>JAJYAS010000466.1 GCA_021779415.1 Bacillota bacterium | reverse complement strand
AACTCCTGTCGTCCCTCAACACCAGCGACCCCCGCTTCCTATACACGGGCGGTGCATACGATGCGATCACCGGCATGTACACAGACGGAGCGCGGGAAGAGAATCCCGCGACAGGGCGATGGATGAGTCGAGATCCGTTGGGGTTTAGTGCAGGAGTTCTAAACCTGTATCAGTATGTTACAAATAATCCGGTATATTTGTTTGATTCCACGGGTCTATTACAACAGACTCAGATTTCAGATCGAGAAAAGTTTGATAAACGAATTGAGGAACTACGAGTCGTAGCTCGCGAGGTGTCAATACAAAAGTACATTTTAAGTGTCATACAACGAGAAAGCGAAGAGGCAGATTTGCGATACATCAAGCTTAATGACGGATCATTTATGGGTAGAATGCGAGCTGATGCGGCAAGAGAATTTATTCAAAAAGTTGGCACCGCTCGCCAAATCGGTGAGAGAATCAATGGATTGAACCAGATTCTCTTGAAAATTGAAGATGAAATATTTATGCTTGAATTGTTAAGACGTGGATCATTGTTTGTAGATCCTGAAACAAAAATTTGGACTGCCAGAATTGCTCCGAGAGTTAAAAGAGAATTTGGGAAGGGGGGATTCCTTTTATTAATTGACGCCAAGGATTTCTCAAAAGCAGCCAATGAAATAGTTGAAGGAGTAAAGAAACCTTCTGATGTTCTTAATAGTATTCAACTGGGAATCAAAATTGTACCTGGCGAGTCAGGATTTAATCTATTACCAAACCTTGAGGAGAAGCCATGAGTTCGTCCCGTAGCAGAAAGGTAAATGTTTGCGCGTTGTTTGTTTGTTAGATAATGCTGCAGTTATCTTATGCGCATTATAAAATACCACTTTTTTTGTTTATTTTACCGCGGCATGTAGGCTGCTCAACAATTGATGCTGTCAATTGGGCTACATCTGGGCGAGTTGTCACCTCATTTAGTGATTAGCTTACATGCCGAGGTAATAACTAATTTTTTGGGTAGGGTGCCAGCACCAAAGAATAAGTAGTTCTTTCATCGCCAATCAGAATTGAGACTTAACTTGTGTCATAATTGTCGATGGATTTTGTTGAGGCATCGAACCATGAGAATCGACTAGTTTGGTTCTCCCAACACACACAGCAGTCGTCGGCTTCTGTCGGTCCATGGATCTTAAGAAAAAGGAGAATCCCTTGAGTTTCCTTCGTACTATCGCTTGTCGTCGTAGTTTCGCTGTGCGTTTTCCTGATCAGTTACATAAGACGTCTCGAATAATTGCAATGTCGTTTATCGCGTTTGTTTGCACAAATCTTAGCTCGTCACCCCGCACTTCTGCGTTCACCATTAGTGAAAAGGATGCTTTAGGTATAATAGAGCAAGATCTTCACGATCAATCGACTCTTTCGAGCGATGACATTATAGCAGGCTGTTCGAGCTTGTTGTCATCAAAGGAGAAATTAAATCTTTCTTTTGTCGCTGAGTTGTATCTTGTTCGGGCGCGAATTTACATTCGTCAAAGCGAATTTGATAAGGCAATTAGAGATCTCAATGAAGTCATAAGGGTACGTTCGCTTGACCCAAATGCGCATGCGCTACTAGCATATTCTCTTGCACGATTGGGATTATCTGATAAATCTAAGTTGCATTTTGACAAGATAGATTCTGAGGATTCTGATGAATACGATGTGTATTTGTGCAGAGCAGCTGTTTTGTTTCATAAAGGTGACTTTCGGAGTTCCATCAATGTCTTAAATAGAGGACTTTCGATCCATCCTTCGTCACAGGGGTATTTGCTGCGTGCAAAAGCTTTGTTAGCGATTGGTGATTCTGCTAAATCTCTTAACGATCTTGAGAAATGCATTAGCAAGTGGCCGAATTCCGCGACATATGAAGCGTACCATCTGCGGTGCAAGTTGCTGCGCTCTCTTAATAGATACGAAGAGGCGTTGGAGAATAATTTCGCTTCCTACAAACTAGGTTTGGACGAAAAGTCGATGCTTCTGGAATCGTGGAGGATATATCATTCTCTTCAGCGCTATCATTGCTCGGAGATGATTTCACGCAAACTAATGGCACTTTATCCCGCAGACAATTCGTCACTTCTCGCTTCCGCATCTTCGTTTAATGCTTTAGGCGATTATCAAAAAGCTGTGGATCGCTGCCTTTCCGTCTTAATGACTAATCCCAAATGTAGCGAGGCTTGTATTGAGCTTGGCTGGGCATATAGTGGTAATAAAAATTATAGAGAATCGATTATACAATTTGATAACGCCTTAAAGCTCGACTCCTCTTCCGAGTATGCACTGTGCGGCAAAGCCATCTTACTTTGTTCGTGCCCTGATAAGAGAGTGCGGAATGTTGATACGGCTCATCTGTTGGCGAAGAGAGCATGCGAGATTTCTAAATGGTCAAAGCCTTATTGTATCGTAACTCTCGCGTTGACAAATGCGTCCCTGAACAGATTTGAGGACGCCCTAGCATTAACTGAAAAGGCATTACGCTTGTTGCCGACGACGGCTAATTCAAGAGCACTTCAATATAAGGAGTTTTCAGACCTTCTTAAACATAAAATCCCTGCTCCAGCCATAAATGTTTTGTGCCCTATGAGATTTTTTATACATCGCTAACGGCTGTCCTTTGATAAGAAACGGGGACGCGACTCGTTAGATTCGGTGACTGCGCGGGGAAGGATCCCTTTACACCCTGGGCCACTGCCTCTGACTTGAGACTACACAGAGTCCGTATGGTGTACCGACCTGGCAGCGAGCGACGGCGCGGACGATGGCCTTGGAGACCACCTTGCGTCCGCTCGAGCGACCGAACATGAAAAATGAAGATCGCGAGCCAATAACAGCAGGAGTGAAGCGAGGAAGCCTCTCCTATTCGAGTCGCGTCCCCGTTTCCGATCCAAAGTGCCCACGAAATCTCAACACTCGTCGGAGAACGTCTATGTTCAGATTGTTCGGCTCTTTTGTGCTTAGGACTTCTCTTGTTGTAATCCCAGTGTTAATTCTAGTGGGCCCACCATCGTGGTTACTTCTTGTACTCATTCAAGATGCATTGTCGTGGCGATATGAGAAGGTGGTTGAAAGTCAAAGGCTCGGCGATAGCATTATTAACAAGATAATTGCCTATAAAACGGCGCATAATAAGCTGCCTGATTCCTTGAACGACCTTATTCCGGATTATATGAGTATCATTCCTCCTCCTACCGCTGGCACAGGAGAATGGCGATATGAGCCATATTCTGACGGAACCTTTACACTTGGATTCGAGGATTTGGGCGGATATCCAAGCTGTATAAACGGTTCGACGAGTCATGAATGGCTCGTTGATGATTGGGGAGAAAAAGAAACAGACTATCACATTGAAGTCGGTTCGACTACTTGTGCCGGGACAAATTCTGATCGCGGCTTTTGCTAGATTAAGGCTTTATCAATTTTCACACGGTGATTGGCACTTTGTTGAATTGTTGACATTTTTGGAGAGTACAGGCGCGAAGGGTTGGCTGCGTCGGCAGACTCGAACAGATCGTAGGGTGGGACTTGTGCCGAACCGAGTTGTGGTGGCAGGTGTTATCGAATCAAAGCTGTATGGTTTTCCTCTTGCCTTAGCCCGGTTTCCCGAATTCCTGAGAATTTTGGAGCATTAGGACGCGATGGGATGGGCGGATCGGAACTTCGGCGGGACGGGCAGTCGTGGTCCCCGTGCGACGGGGTGAGAAAGCCCCAACAAACGGTGACCGCTCGTGGTGGTAGGGAAGACGGGGGTACGAAGTAGATCAACGGTGAGGGGTGCGGGTACCAACCCAGAGGAGCGAGACCGTTGCCGAATTGTCGGTGCAAGAGACATCCGCCGATCCGATGACACATGGGCAACATCCCCACAAAGATGCGATTAGAGCGTGGAAGAATACATATTATGTCCAAGAGAACGGCGTTGTTACCAGAGAGAATAACTCCCGGCGAGGGGACCCTCCCGCGGAAAGTTGGCAAGGTTACTCGCGCTGGAGATTATAAGTGATTGAAAATACCTG
>JAJYAS010000465.1 GCA_021779415.1 Bacillota bacterium | reverse complement strand
TACTTTAAGCGTATCTCTGATCGCATCTACCTGCGGTAGCTTTGTTCCTCGGGGAAACAGTTTACTAAACTCATGATTCTTGATCATTAGATTAAGTTCATTAAAGCTTCTTATCCTTAGCAAGAACCCAAAAAGCACTGGTAGAATAACTTGGCCTGTGCCATAAGTTGGGTTAACTCTTCCGTCAGACAGTTTATTTAAACCTCGTTCGAGGTGGTAAACATCCTTCATATATTTTAGTAATTTTGCAAAGTAGTTCTTTCTCATTTCAGCCTCTCTTCTCTCTGATTTTAGCAGAATGAGAGGCCCGGTAAAAGCTTAAATAAACTCCGAATTTGATACACTTTTAAAATCGGTGAATACACCAATGAAATCAATGGTTTAACTGTGGTTGAGGCTAAAGTGCTGGTGGGAAAGGGATTGAGCTTCAGCTAACCCTGCAAGTATATGGCGAAAAACAACTCTCCTAGGAATCATTCGTCACATTTTGCACATTTTGTCAGATACCAAGAAAATCTAGAATTGCATTTTTCACATGTCCACTTTTGTTTTTGTACTTCTATCCACTTTTCCTCGCCAATGTCTTTTAGTAAAATAAGATTCGCTATTGATTCAGCATGATGAGATTTCCCATCACTATTGAAATCTATCAATTTTTTACATGGAAAATCACTGCATAAGTTGCAGTATTCGATTTTCTTACCTCTTGCGCAATCTCGTATATCACAATCTCCACATCTATTTTCTAATCGACATCCAGGGCAAAACTCAAGTGGTTGGTTCTTAAATTTATCATAAATTGAGGGCATACACATAACATGTTCCTTGTTATTCTCCTCAAAACCAACTTTAAAACTGCATGCGCCACAATAAAGACCACAATAAGCTACTAATTTATCTGACATAAGAATATCTCCTCCTGCAATAAGGCCCTTGGATTCGCCCCGATAGGGTTTGTTTAGAGTTAGTGCAACAGAGTAATTACTTACAAAGAGTTCATCCACATTCGAGCACCGGTTCGGAGGCGAGTGGTGGAAGGGGCTTAGTCTACCTTGTAGTCGGGATAAAATGTGGGACAAGGAATGACTCAGCCGGGTTGTGCTTTCACCCAATATTTCCCCATGTTTCCCATAAACCTTTTTCTTTCCGAATATGGACAATTTGCCCTATGTGATTTGCATTGTGAATTGCCAAGTGCGCCAATGAGATCCACCACAATTCGTCATTATCCGGGTTAGTCCGAGTGTCTAATTTTGCTTCATCGCATTTAATAATGGCCTCTTCCCATTGAGTAAGTATAGAATCTAACTTTAGTTTCAAATCATCCCAGTTCTCAATAATTCCGTCAGAATCTCTATTCTCGAACGTCTTAGCGTTAGATATATCAAGAGGAAGTACCATTTTCTGCTTAAACCGTTGCAAGTAACGTTCATTCCAGAAAATAAGGTGATGAACAATACCTAAGATCGAATTTGCAGATTGTCCAGCTCGTTGAGCAGCCTGTTCTGCAGTTAGTCCTTGTAGGGCAACATTTAACGGAGCGAACCATCCATCCTGATGTCGGCAAGCTCTCATTTGTGTGAGAAGAACTTCTTTACGTGCTGACATGCCTATACCTCCAACCTAAGTCATATTTTCCGCGAAAATACTATTATCCTAAAACTATGTGCTCAAATTAACTCATCAACCCCACATCAAAGTCACCCAGTACCCTTTCACTCCAACCTGCTAACCAAGCTTCGAAAGGGGCCTTCTTTTGAAAAGCGTGATATTGATTCCTTCATGGCACACTGAAAAGTGGTTGTATTTTAATGAACATTTTCTCTATGTCGTTCAGTTTTTCATACATAGTTACTTGAGACAATATTCCAAGCATTGTTTTTGAGATATCCGAACCCTTCTTTGCAATGCCAACAACTGGTATGCCTTTGGCATAAGCGTATCCTGCCTCTATTCCTAAACCTACACCCTTCTCAGATACCTCAACCACTACTAAATTACTTGAATCAATTTCTTTAAACGTTGCGTTCATTAAGACATCTGGAGGGAACTTTACCAATCCCCATTTTTCCATGTCACGAATTATACAACTCGTTTCATAACCGTGACTTTCAAGGATAGCACAAATCTGTTCAATGATTAACCTGTTACTGCAGTCTTCATAATATTTAATTCCAAAATAAGCTTTCATTTTGTCAACTCCAAAAACCGAGTTACCGTTAATGGACGGTCCTTACTGGGATGCACTATTTCCCCATGTAGGATGCCAGTCACCTTCCTATTCTTCCATGCTAATCCCAGAGTAGGTGACAGGCTCCGGTTTTGATGTCATCAGACCGCCTTTCGATGCTTCATCAGGGGTTCACTCGCGTTCGTCTCTCTAATTCATACATGCCGAGATTTTCCTCGGCTTTTACCGTAACGTTCACCACCGCAACCTTTCGGACTGAAGCAGCTTACGGCTGTTTGAAGCCTGTTCCTATAAACCGACTTCGGAGGGTCTACCTCCGTCTCGGATACAGCATCGTGCTCTTCGAACACGTTCTTGGCACAAGCCACCCCGGGGCTGCGCCATGAACTGTCTCCAGTATCTCTCCATGGTAGAGATACTGGAGACCTTCAATATAAGACTTCCTGTTAAGCAAGACAGTTAACCCGGCGGCTGGTACGCATGGACTTCGCTATAACTTACCTGCTTTTTTTCTAATTAAGGAAGCGATAATTGTAATAATCCCGCCAATAAGCATGACTGAAAAAGATACGTGAAGCCAAGTAATATCATAATGACCATTATCTCGCATCATGCCATGAGCCCACATCGCAGAGATACAAATCACAAAACCAATCCATTCAAAGATTTTAGTTTTGTTCATTCTATTCCCCCTTAATAACCATGAAAACCATCTGCCAGCCATAGACGACCCGACTGGATGCCCTATCTCCCATGGTCGAAATACCTGTGACCTTCAAATATAAAAACGAACATGTTTATCCAAGACGCCACCCCTGCGGGGTTCGCCCGGATAGGGATTTTGTTTAGAGTAGCGTTACGAAGAGCCATGTGAATCGAGAAATTCGTCTACTAAATTCTGAGCTGTTTTTTGCGATTGTTCATTAAAGTGTCTCGAAAAGGGATCACTAAAGCCGTGTTCTCCATTTAATACGTGTACATTAACAAACTGTTTTTGTACAAGGGTACTTGTTAGTTCAGAAACATTAAAAGACCTTTCATCTTTCGCGAAGATTAGTAATATCGGACATTTGGGAGTTACGTTTTGATAGTCCCTTATTCTAGAGCCATAGTAGCAAATTACACCATCAACATTTTCTGTTTCACTGCATATCCATGCTGCGGTTGCTCCGATACTAAATCCTAGAAGAAATATATTTTTATAATCTGACCTAGCTTTCATGAGTATTGTTTTAACTTCATGTACCATTGAAGGAAAACCAATATGTTCGACGAAGTACTGGTAAGCTTCTCCTTCACCACTATAATCGAAATAATCTCTCGACTTCACGAAATCCGGACATAAAACTTCGTATCCAGCCGCTAAGTACTGTTTGCAAATCCAGTTAATGTGCGGACTAATTCCATATATCTCGTGCAAAACGATAATGGCAGATTCTTTATCGCGAATAATATTCAGCATACAATTCTCCTACCCATTTTTCATGTAAACTAGATTCACTATCGCACATGGTGAAAATACCAACAACCCAAATATATACAAACCAACCAGTTTAGCAAGACAGCCAACCCGGCTGGGGTTATTGCTGAGGCAGAAATATATGACCATAATACTGAGGCACTGGATTCTGCTCCTTATTTAGCATCAAGCTTACGTTCAATAGCCCTAACAGATTCGACTAATTCACGGTTTGCTTCAGTAACGCCTTGTTTGACAGCCGATTTAATTATTGTATGTAAAATCACTAAACTAATCGCCCAAAGGATTAATGCTAAAAGTAGTTCCAAATAATACACCTCCTTGTGTTATCCAGTGACACCAACATATATATCCAACGCCCCATGT
>JAJYAS010000464.1 GCA_021779415.1 Bacillota bacterium | reverse complement strand
ATTAATATCCCCGGTTAATCCTAGGGAAAACTCTGTCATCGGTATTAACAGAGCATTACCGCCACCTGCGGCTGTCCCCTTAATATTCATCGTTGGGCCACCCGACGGTTGTCGCAAGGCACCACCTACGTTAACGCCTCTTTTAGCAAGTCCCTCGATCAAACCTAAGGAAGTTGTTGTTTTCCCTTCCCCTAATGGAGTCGGTGTGATAGCTGTAACTTCGATATAAAAGCCATCCGGCTTATCTTTGAGGCGCTCCATCATCTTAAGAAAATCCACTTTAGGTGTTCTTCCATAAGGAATTAATTCATCTTTTTTAAGTGACAGTTTTTCAACCAATTCGTCAACTGTAGGCATATTCTTCTCGGCTTCTTCGGCAATTTGCCAGTCTTTTAGTTTAGTCGCATCCCAAGCCATAATTTAATCCGCTCCCTTAATCTAATTTCTTACTTTTCCCTCAAAACCAGAAACACGAACCTATGCCTCCATCCCACAGTTATCACCCATGTGCAAAATAAGTTAGGTCTATCCCACTGTCAATCAATGTAATTAGTATATCCCGAAATGTGATTTTGACTAACTTAAATTTTGATTCATTTGGGATTTATACCTCAAGATGCACTGGGCAATCTCATTGAAGACATAATAGTTTGATTCGACACAAATTTCTGCTTTCCTGCTTGTAGCATAATTATTCATTCAAGGCAAGGTCCCGCCAACCCACAAATAAAGCGTCAATACCGCCCCCACTCCTGAGGCGATCGAAAGCGCTACTCCAAATGCTTCCGCCCCACGAATTGAGGCTGAAACCAGATCTTCAAATAAGGCATCTCTAACAGACGTTGTAATAGCTAACCCGGGGACAAGTACCATAATTGATCCAACGATTGCCAAATCAAATTCTAACGCCGGCCAAAGCTGCTTTACAGTAAGATTGGCGATGGCAGTAATCACCCCTGCAATTGCCAGCGAAATGAAGTTCAGAACTTCTCTATTCTGCAGAAACTCCATCACAGACAAGACAAGGAAACCAGTAATTCCAGCCACAATGACTGACCCTAAGTGGGCTCCTAATAAATAGCTAAACGTTGCACTGCCAATCGCACCTGCTAGAAGACGAATCCCTGTCGGATATCTTCTTGGCAATCGTTCCACCTTCAGAAGCTCATTATAGGCCGATTCAACTGTTAAAATTCCTTCCGAGAGCTGCCGTGAAATTCGATTTACCTCAAGGACCTTGGCCAAATTAAATCCACGGTTATGAATTCGAACAACGCGTGTATGGGTTTGTAGTCCCTCGTTTATGGTGCAAAATATCCCTTGCGGAATAGCAAAGACATCTGCGGTTTGCGCGCCACCCGCCGAGGCCATCCGCACCATGGTCTCTTCAACGCGAAATGTTTCTCCACCATTCTCTAAAATCAATTGTCCTGCCAAAAGTACAAGATCAGCAAGGTCCTCCATAATAATTATCACTCGTTCCAATAATTCTTTCGTATAACCAATATAATTCCATCATCGTCCAAAGTTCCTTCGCTTAATTGGCGTGCTTCCTGAACAATAACATCAGCAATTTCTTGAGACTTATTTAGGGACGTTCTCCCTAATAAATCCCCGATCCAATCCGTGCCTTCTTTGAGAACGTCTTGCACTCCATCCGTTAATAATACCAAGGTTTCCCCACTTTTCATTTCCACTTCAATAACAGGGATATCAATCTGGTTTAGGATACCCGCAGGAAGACTTGACGATGCGAACGATTTCACTCCATCAGGTGTGATCAAATAAGAGGGAGACGCGCCTATTTTAATTAACTTTATATTCGATGTTTCTAAATCGAGAATTGCCATATCAATTGTTACGAAGCTTTCTTCGGGGGAACGTAAGACTAAGATTGAGTTCAAGGCCTGAATTGCGCCTTCAGGATCAAAGCCAGTGGTCAGTAGTTGCTCAAGGAGGGTTAACGCAGTGGCACTCATCTTGGCAGCAGTTTCTCCCACTCCCATTCCATCACTTAAAATAAAGGCATGCTGAGTTGAAGAGAAGGCAATAGAAGCATAATTATCCCCACTCATTCCATTTCCAGTTTTCGTAAAGGTAGCTATACCCACATCAAGAAACTGGCGACGGCGGCGAGCTAAATTTGATGGTTTAACGACTTCCCAATTATGTTGGGTGTGAAGCTCCTTTGCAAGATTCCCAATGACTTGGGAGACGTTGAGAAACTGGCGAGACAAAGCATCTTGATTGAGAACCAAACGGCGACGCCAAGTCTCCTGGCTCTTCTCTTGTTCTATGATAAATTGCACGCCCAGTAACATTTCTTTTAGCCGCCCACAATGGCGCTTCCACTCGACAGGTAACGACTGTAACTTTACATCCGCCTGGTTTTCAACCAAACCAAATAGTTCAAAGAAGATATGGTAAGTCTTATAAAATTCTCGGTTCCAGCAGGCCTCCATTGTCGGGCAGGAATGACACACACGCTCGACTAGGACATTCATGAGTTCAGGAACTTCTTGGCGCATCTCGAATGACTCTGACTCAGCGGCCTGATAGCTCAAAGCGATTTGATCAAAGATTTCTGCTAAGGCCTTTACCTTGGAAACCGTAGTTTCCACTTCTGGAATCGCCTTTGGTTTCAAGAAGTCCCTTCGGGGAGTTGCCCCCGGCCACAGAAGAAAGAGGAATAGACCCACTGTGGATGAAATAAGTTGTGTATAGATGGCCTCTTGTCTTAGGAAAACGGTCAACATCAGCATAACCGCAATGAAAGCAGTTCCAATCCCTATTTTCCCAAGCTGACGAAAGGCACCTGTACAAAAACCAGCCAAGCCGTAAATTCCGGCATCCATAAGATTTTGGGCATTAATCGTCAATTGAGGCATAAAACCCAATATTGCTCCAACACCCGCTGCAGTTCCTGCACCATACCGTTCCGATACAAACAAGGTGAAAAAACTCAGCAAAACCACGGGAAAATTAATTCCCATTACCTGAACGCCCTCAAGTCCACTAATCACGCCTATCAAAATAAAAAGCCAGGCAATTCCTTGTTCACGTTGGAATTCGCCCCTCCAGATAGCCTCTTGATGATTCAAAGCAAACCAGAATATGATGGCCCCACTCCCGGCCAAGATACTATGAAGGCCAACTGTAAGAAACACAAAAAGGTCAGGTTTTGCCAAGCTTATTGCCAGCGAAGAAATGAGGGCTACCATTAAACTTGTTAGGATAACTAAATTAATCCCCTGATGTTTTTTCTTCCGTACTGAGGGCAAAATCACCATCAATGTTGCTAACATTAAGACCACTTGTAAAGCAAAGGACACATCCTTCAAGGAAATTACACCTAGTAAAATACCGAGTAACCCAAAGGAGAACCCACCCACCCCCCTCAAGAGCAAAGCTGCACCAAACGCCACCCCGAAGGGATGAAGGCCCAAAATACTCCCCCGCGCCAACAACCCTCCCAAGATCAGTGGAAAAAATGAATTTTCGATTGATATCCTGCTACGCAGGCCTTGATCTAATTTTAGCGTTGCCCACTCTGCCATAATGTCACCTCTTAACCATTTTATGGTAACATTATAGCTTATATTAAGAGCAAACCTTGTCTAGTAAAGTCAATTATGCACAACAACTTTCGACGCTGTTCACATAAAAAATCTGTATTCTATGGCTATAACCCTATGACTCTGTATAATATGTCGGCATTTTCGAAAAACGGTATGTAGACAAACTCTAAATTAAAAGTAGTTTTTTTCTCACGGGTATAAGAAAAACCGCCCCTCGGCGGTTAAATCCTAATATCTGCTTGAACCTCTACCTCCACGTTTAGAATCCGTGGCCCTGCGAAATTCTGTCTGACGCTCATCACTGTCTTTTATAAACTTGGCCAATTTATCCTCAAAGGACACAGTTGGAGGAAGACGGCGTTCACGACCCACATTACGAACAGGGGGGTTTGCTTGTTTAATTGAAAGTCCAATTTTCCCTTTTTCATCAACGTGAATAACTTTTACTTTAACATGATCCT
>JAJYAS010000463.1 GCA_021779415.1 Bacillota bacterium | reverse complement strand
TGACAGATAGACTGTTACTGTTATCGTGCCGTTAAAGTCGAAGCGAATTTCCCTTCGCGCTGAATGGTATCGATCTCCTTGAGAACGAAGTCTGTAAGGCGGGGGAATAGCGCTTGGATCTCCGGACTGATGTCCATTCCCCATTCTAAACTTTTGGGCTGAACACCAAAAATTAAGGTTTGTGGGGCCTGACCGAGTACGTTGGCCATGGCAAGTACTTCAATAATTCCGATTTGGTGAAAGGAAACTTCGTACTGTTCAGGAAAAACTTGAAGATCCCCTGGTTGAAAGCGAAACAATGCTCCTGGCTCATCTTTAGCGTTGATCGCATCGACGACAATCAGGAAATCGACTTCTTGAATCAGATGAACCAGTTCAAGTCCGGCTGTGCCTCCTTCGAGGATCTCTACATTTTCCGGGAGTGTTCTCTTTGCAAGTTCGTCCAAAAAGCGGACGCCAAGACCTTCATCTGACAAGAGGATGTTTCCTACCCCCATCACCATAATTTTTGGTGAGTTCATCATTAAATTCCCTTCTTGTGTTCAGTTTTGCCAAAAAACATAAGCCAGAATTCTTCAAGGGATGTAGTGAAGACGAGATATACATGGATTGCGATTATTAATATAAATCCCCACATAAGAAAATAATGAATTAGTCGAATGGTAGCGAGTCCACCAACAAAGCTCGAATAGGCACCTAATGTTTGTGGCAAGTAAAGAATTGCTCCTGTAATAGCCATACAAACAGCCATAATGGGCATCGCAATATAGGCACATATTTGAAGTGGATTATACTTTCTGGTTTCGGGATGCTTACCCATAAATAAATAGTACTTTACTTGGGGGATCATGTTCTTAATATCTCCTTTAGTTAAGAAAAAGTCTTTATAATCCCCATTCTTCCCCAAAAAGGACCAATAGAAACGTACAACACCATTTATTAATAAAGAATACATAAAGATAAAGTGAAGATTACGGATTAGATGCATGGGCATGCCAGGATAAGGGGAATGTATCAACCAGCCGGTAGTGATTAAAACTAGGAAATTTATCAGATTGATGTAGTGACTTACACGGTCAAATAAGGGATGGTTTAATGGGTTAGCCATGTCCTTTCCTCCTTTTCTACCAGCCAATCCGGAATTTTTTTACGTCGTTGGTTACTGGATCGATGAGGTGAATTGCACATGCAAGGCATGGGTCGTAGGAACGGACTACCCGTACAATGTTTACAGGATTTTCGAGGTCGGGAACCGGGACGCCAATTAGGGCTTGTTCAACCGGACCGCGGACATCCTTATCATCTCTTGGTGAGAAATTCCAAGTGGTCGGAACAACCAGTTGATAGTTCTCAATTTTATGATCGGCGACTTTAATAAAGTGACCGAGTGAGCCTCGGGGTACTTCAGTCATGCCTGCACCTTGCCCAGTAACCGGAGCCTCCCAATGCTCAGTATCATGGATGCGGAAATCCTTAGATCCCATTTCTTTCTCTAAAGCATCTAACCAAGTGAACATATCCTTGGCGAGAAGAAGGGTTTCATAAGCACGGGCAGCATGACGTGCGACAGCGCCTGGTTTAATATTATATTTGGCGATGAGGTCCATAAGACCTTTAGGTTGCATAACAAGCATTCGGGCAAGAGGTCCAACTTCGATCGGTTTAGCATCATAGCGAGGGGCTTTTACAAAGGTGTAGGCGCCCTTCTTATCAAGATCGGGTATGGTATCCTCAGTATAGGGGGTTTTGCCATTCGCGCTAGCCTTATACCAAGAATATTGAACATCCTCGGTGATTTTCTTTTCATCGATCGGTAAGATATTGCTTAAATTGCCATCCATGATGAGACCTGCTTTAAAAAATAAATCTTTACCAGCATTGTCACGTGCAAATCCACCATATGACATATAGTTAGGACTCCCGCCACCGACACCCGCTTGGGCTAACGGTAGAAGTGGACCAGTACCGAACGTTAACACATCTTGTAAATAAGTTTTCTCAATAAAATCGAGTTGCTCTTTAAGCATCGAACGGAATTGCTCAACAATTTCAATGTTGGGAAGTATCGTCACGCCACCAACAACAATGGACGATTGGTGAGGCTGTTTCCCAGCAAACAGGGCAGACATTTTCTTAGCTTTCGCTTGCATCTCCAAGGCTTTAAGGTAGTGGCCCACGGCCATGGTCACTAATTCTGGATCATTGACACTGAACTCATCTGGTTTGTAGCGAGGGGTTAAAGGAGCAGTATCACCGGCTGCAACGAGCTTGACAACTTTATCTTTAACAGCTAAAAGCCCAGGGTCTTTTCCTTGATATTGGGCGACAGCCATGACATCTAAGTAGTCTAGAGCGCTCAGATGATAAAAATGGAGAGGATGGTCATGGAGATACATTGCCCCAATGATTAGGTTGCGAATAAGGCGACCACCTGCTGGAACACTCGCCCCAAAGGCCTTGTCTAAGGCCATAGAAGATGCCCACCCATGGGAACCCGCACAAACTCCACAGACACGTTCTGTAACATAAGTAGCATCCCGAGGATCACGACCGCGGAGCATAGCTTCAATCCCACGGTACATGGTTCCTATGACATGAGCATCAACAACTTTACCATTCTCGACTTCTACTTCAATTCTTAAGTGTCCTTCAATGCGTGTTAAAGGATCGATAACAACTTTTGCCATTTACATGTCCTCCTTATGATCCTTTTTGCTCAGTCTTCCGCTTGCTGCTGTAGCAACTAAGTGGACACCTAGACCCACTGCTGCAGCCCCTCCTAGAACGGTCCCTATGGTATCTGGACTAATCTGACCGATACCTGGAAGCTTAAACATCTCTTGTTTGGAATATAATGGGCTAAATCCGTTGTAGAAGTCTTTCTCTGAACATCCGGAACAGGGAGATCCGGCATTAATACAGAAGTTGGCGTTGTCATTCCACCATACTTGTGCACAGTCGGTGTAGGTCTTCGGACCTTTGCATCCTTTTAAAATGAGGCAATATTCTTTTTGAACGGGGTCGTTCCAATCAGTTAGGAATTCTCCGCTTTCAAAATGACCGCGCCGTGGGCAGTTATCGTGTAACAAAGTTCCGTAGAAGGCCAGTGGGCGATTATACGCATCAAGAGGCGGAACTTTCTTATAGGTCAAGTAATAGAGGATTGTGCCAATTAGAGTTGTAGGTTTGACTGGACAACAAGGAAGATTGATGAGCGGTGTTTGTATTCCTTCGGCTTTGAGGATTGCTCCTACCCCGACGGCACCCGTTGCACAAGCTCCCGGAATCCCAGCTCCTTCAGAGGCGCAACTTCCAATAGCGATAATCGCCTGAGCCTTTTTAGCTGCCTCAATGAGGGTCTTGCGGAAGGGTTTTCCTCCAACCATACAGTAACGATCTTCTTTGGCTGGGCAGGAGCCCTCCACGACGAGAACGAATTTTTCTTTAAGGGCTGTCTGATAAGCTTCTTCTGAGGTTTGACCGGATCCGGCCATAATAGTTTCGTGATAGCGTACGGAGATCATATCTAGAATAAGTTCGGCGGCCGAAGGGTTTAAGGTAGCAATGGTGGATTCTGTGCACCCAGTGCAGTCCATACCTTCCAACCAGATTACAGGGGGCTTATTAAGTGCTTGTTCCATTGCATCAGCTGCTTGAGGGACAAAAAGTTCGGGTAATCCAAGTGCCGCGGTCGTTGCTCCGATAAGCTTCATGAAATCACGCCGAGAAACCCCTTTGGCTTTAAGTAGTTCGAAATTTCCCATATTAATAGAACACCTCCTGAATATGTTGTTGTCTCCTGGGTTTGTAGGTGGCAAGCCTAATACTAAAAACTGTTAAGCTTAGAAACATTCTAGACTATTTTTGTTGAAAGAGGGTTTTTTTCACCTCCGCTTTATTCCTCTAACTATTTTCTGAATATTTCTTAAATTAACCCAATTATATTATGCAAATTGTGTGCCAATAAATAAGTGCTTAAAAGTGGTCTTTGCGTCCAATAATTAGACAGTTCTGTTTTCTTTTCCTAGCGATATACTGTTCTGATGCCCTTGCTAA
>JAJYAS010000462.1 GCA_021779415.1 Bacillota bacterium | reverse complement strand
ATCTCTTTGCTCTACAATAATTACGGTCCTCTAGGTCTGCTCCTTCTTTTCGTCCCACTTTTGCTTTCTCGCCATGCTTTCCAACTTTATATGGACATGCGAGAAAATTATCTCAATACGGTTGAAGCTCTGGTTCAGGCGCTTGAGGCTAAAGATACGTACACAAGTGGACATTCTGCTAGAGTCGGGAAATTAGCAGTAGCTATCGCAGAAGGAATTGAAATGAGTGAAGACAAGATAGAATCTCTTAAATATGCCGCTGTGTTGCATGATGTAGGCAAGATCGGGGTAAGCGAGGTTATCTTGAATAAAGAAGAAAAATTACTGGATTCGGAATGGGAAGCCATTCGCAGTCATCCAGTTATTGGACAAACAATTATCAAAGGTATTAAATTCTTGTTTGATATAGGAGAAGTGGTCCGCCATCACCACGAGCGCTATGATGGGAAGGGGTATCCGGATAGAATAAAAGGGGAAGAAATTCCTTTGGAATCCCGGATCATTGCTGTTGCAGATACGTATGATGCGATTACGTCCGATCGGAGTTACCGTAAAGGCAGCACACATGAGGAGGCCCTTGTTGAGCTTAAAAGAGTCGCAGGATCACAATTAGATCCGGCGTTGGTGGAAGTTTTCTGCAAAGTAGTTACCCATGAAGTAGCAGCCCGAGTGGTCGGTGCCGAGCAAGTGCAAATCGCATAAGCATATTTTTGAAGGCAGAAGAGGGATAGTATGCTCATAGAAACCTTGATTTTTGCATTAATCATAAGTCTTTTGCGCGGGGGAAAATTAAGCCAATTAGGTGAACTTCCGCTGCGAGAATTTTGGTTGGTCCCGTTGGCTTTATTGATACAGAGTGGCGTCTATTGGGTTGCTGTGAGAGGAATCGGATTAGGCCCGAGTTGGTTTAGTCCAGTGCTTGATACAGTGTCCTATTTTTTATTGTTATTTTTTACTCTGAGGAATAGATCATTACTCGGAATGCGCTGGATTACCTTGGGAATTTTTCTTAATACTATTGTAATCTCCCTGAACGGAGGATTAATGCCCGTGGATCCCTCCTTTCTCCCGGAGACCATCCGAGCAACTCTCCTAGCAGGACAAGGAACTCATGGCTTGATGACAGCGACGACCCACCTGAGCTTCTTAGCGGATCTGTTCTATCTAGATATTCCGGTATTGCAAAAACAAGTGTTCAGTGTCGGGGATATTGTGATCGATATCGGTTGCTTCTTACTAGTTCATAAAACAATGATAAAAAGTCAAAATAATATTGCCATAAATGTAAAAGAGAAGGAGTGAGTTATGAACCTCACTCCTTCTCCTTTTTCTTCTCCCTATCAAATGAAGGAAAAGGAACTATTCGGCTTGTAATAAATCTCGCACAACTTCTCCGGCAATCAGCAGTCCAACTACGGATGGAACAAAGGAAATGCTTCCCGGTGTTTGGCGTTTCTCTATAATGATTTCATTGTCGCTCACACAGAGGGAGCCATTTTTAGAATCGGAGTTCATGGTGAGTGGAGTGAGTGGAAGGTCTGGGCTGAACACGACTTTAACCCCTGTGGTGATGCCTTCTTGGCGTAGCAATTTGCGCATGGCCTTAGCCAACGGATCCCCGCTGGTCTTGGAAATGTCAGTTACTCTATAATTCTCCGCTGTAAGACGGTTTCCAGCTCCCATACTTGAAATTAAGGGAATTTTGCGGAGCAAACATTCTTTGGCTAAATTTACTTTGCTAGAAACGGTATCGATGGCATCAACAACGTAGTCTAACTTTCGATCCAATAGTCGCTTGGCATTCGTGGCGGAATAAAATTCCCGCAGGGTTTCGACCTTGGCTTCGGGATTGATCTCCAAAATTCGGTATTTCATGACCTCAACTTTGGCTTCGCCGATCGTGGAGTGAAGGGCATGGATTTGGCGGTTAAGATTTGTGACACTAATTTCATCAAAGTCGACTAAAATTAAATGACCGACAGCAGCACGGGCCAGTGCTTCCACGGTGTATGAACCGACCCCACCGATTCCAAAAATCATGACCGTACTCTGGCGAAGCTTTTCTAAACCATGGGTTCCTATTAGGAGTTCAGTTCTCGTAAATTCTTGTTGCATTATTTCCTCCACCAATAGATTTTGTTTGTTTATTTTATCACACAAAAGGGCAAAGGCTAAGCGAAGGGAAGAAGCCGCCTCTTCTTAGAAATCACATTTCTAGGTTAAGGCAGCTCCTTTTTTTTAGAAATGATTAAACTTTCTTGCGTTGCGTATAGCTGGTGTGAAGCAATTGATGTGCCTTTTCTCCGTAAGGTTCGCCGATGAAATTTTTATACAGAGCAATGACTGCCGGGTTTTCGTGCGATTTCCTTAAGGGCTTGGAACGGTCCTCTTGATAAATGGCGGTAGCTCGCGCTTTAAGAATTTCCAGGTTTCCATGGTGATAGGGTTGCCCACCGCCCCCTATGCAGCCGCCTGGGCAGGCCATGATCTCGATAGCATCATAATGGGCATCGCCAGACTGTATTTTTTCTAGAATGGTACGAGCATTACCCAAGCCGTGTGTGACCGCAATTCTAAAATCACGCCCACTAATCGGGATGACGGCTTCTTTAATTCCGTCCATTCCTCGTAGAGCTTCAAATTCCACTTTCTCTAGCGGTTGACCCGTTATCCACTCATAGGCCGTTCGCAGGGCAGCCTCAATCACACCGCCAGTTGTACCAAAAACCACAGCAGCACCTGTGGATTCCCCTAAGGGCTGGTCAAATTCTTCGTCTTTGAGGTGATCGAAATGAATGCCAGCTTCTCGAATCATACGTGAAAGTTCCCGGGTGGTGATGACGATGTCCACATCAGGAGTAACTGGGTTCTGTCCCAACTCTGGTCGAGCTGCTTCGTATTTTTTAGCTACGCAGGGCATGATGGAAACCACCGTGATTTTTTGGGGATCGATTCCATAAGTCTCTGCATAATAACTTTTTGCTAAGACCCCTAACATTTCATGAGGAGATTTGCAGGTTGAGGGGATGTCTAAGAGATCTGGAAATTGATGTTCGAAAAATTTAACCCAAGCAGGGCAGCAACTGGTGAGAATTGGTAGACGTCCGCCGTGTTCTATGCGGTGCATAAGTTCAGTAGCTTCCTCCATAATCGTTACATCAGCTCCGAACTCCGTGTCAAAGACCCGGTCAAAGCCAAGTCGTCGAAGAGCGGCGACCATTTTGCCAGTAACAATTGTACCAGGTTCTAATCCGAACCCTTCTCCGAGGGCGACCCGAACGGCAGGTGCAGTTTCAACAATAACATAGCGCGTCGGATCGTTAAGGGCCTTCCAGACCTTGTCAACTTGATCCAGTTCCATCAAGGCACCCGTGGGGCATACTGCTAAACACTGTCCGCAAAACGTACAAGACGTCTCATGAAGGGGTAGATCGAAGGCTGTTTTAATCACCGTTTCAAAACCGCGCCCGACCGCAGAGTAGACGCCAACAGTTTGAACATCGTCACACATGGTTTCGCAGCGGCGGCAGCGAATACATTTGTTAGGGTCTCGAATAATTGCCAAACTGGATTTATCAATCTTAAACTGAGATTCTTCCCCTTCGTAGGTAATATTCCGTACCCCTAAATCCGCTGCTAACGCTTGGAGATCACAATCCAGATTTTTGGCACAGGTTAAACAAGATTTGGGGTGGTCGGAAAGTAACAATTCCACCATGGTTCGTCTGGCCAGGATGGCTCGTGGTGTATCCGTTTTAACGACCATGCCGCTAAAGACAGGTGTCGAACAAGAGGGGGCCAAATTACGTCGCCCCTCAACTTCGACCACGCACACTCGGCAGGAAGCGATGTGATTATTGAGGCGCATCTCATGAAGATTGAGGTAACACAAGGTTGGAATGTCAATGTTTATCGTTCGGGCTGCGTCAAGAATTGACATTCCTTCTGGTACGGTAAGGGGTATATCGTTAATAGTCAGCTGAATATCCATCTGGAGTTCCTCCTTTAGGGGTACCTAATAAGAACGAGTTCACTGGCGAATGATGGCGCCAAATTTAC
>JAJYAS010000461.1 GCA_021779415.1 Bacillota bacterium | reverse complement strand
GAATACTGAGTAACTTCGGGTTATCAAGAACTGGTTGAGTTAACTGGACAATCGTATCATTTAAGTGAAACATTTCTGCATCAGCCAAAATCATAACTTCACCGGTTACCTGCTTTGCCCCAATGTTTAAGGCGAACCCGGGCACCCTCCATTTCGTTTCCCCATCTAAGTTTCTCTCTCCGGTAAATAAATACTTCAAATTAAGTTTTTCCTTGTATTGGTTGCACACCTCTTCGGTTTCATCCCTAATCCCATCATTAATCACTAAAATTTCGAAAGAAAATGGTATAGTCTGTTTAGCTAAAGAAGATAAACCCCATTTCAATAGGTGCGGTCGTTTATAGGATACGACGACAATTGATACTTGGTAACTCATTTCACGCCTACCTTTCTTTCTTTCAAAAAATGTTCGACCCTTCTCATGCGCTTATTTTCTTATTAACCTCCAAAAACTGCCCGAATAACCTGTGTCCACTTTCTTTCCCACAGTTTCTTCGTAAATGCTGTTTCAACAACGTGGCGAGCATTTTCCCCATGCAGCTTACGCTCTGGCTCGGAGTTAATATATTCCTCGATAGCCGCTTGCAAGGCATCAGCTGTCGGATTAACAATCTTGCCATTAAAATTAGGCAAGATAAGGTTAGAGAGCCCTCCAATGTTCGAACTAACTATTGCCTTGCCACAGGCCATCGCCTCAAGCGCTGAAAGTGATGTTCCCTCAGAAGATATTGAGGGAATCACGACGATGTCTGCCTCATAATAGGCACTGGGCATTTGATCCATAGGGTAATGATGATAACGAATGCGTGCCCTGTGAGGTTGGCTTTCCAGCCATCTAATCCAAGCTGATGTAAAATGATCATACGTTTGATCGATCGCAAAGTTGAAACGCAAATTTAGATAGTTCTGTAGCATTCTAGGAACTATTTCTTGCATTAGGTAGATCCCACGATAGGGATCAAACCTCCGCGGGTAAAGAACTTCGATCATTCCATCAGGAACGCGTTCCCCAGGTTGGAAAAGCTCAGTATCAACATAATTCGGGATATAGATCATTTTGTTAGCATAGCCGTGGCTCATAACACAACGGCAATAATTCAGAAAGTTGAGGTCTACCGTTACAAAAGCAGCAAGTCGCTGAAGTGCCGGGGTAATGTATGAATTAACCATATGGGTGCCCATACTTCCATTGCTATCCGGGTCATCAAACCAAACCCCATGACTAATAGCTATGGAATTGGGGCGATAAGAACGTTGAAACCCAACCCACATATAAATTACAAAATCAGATTCTTCGAGGTCACTCCTCATGATATTTTCCACACAGTTCTCCGCTTGATCATTCCACGGATAGGCTTTAACTTTAATCCCTTCGTAATTTCTCTCCCAATAAATGTAGCCGAATTGATGAATCGTTACATCATATCCTAACTCCCGGCAGAGAAAGGCCAAATCGCGAGTATATCTTTCCACTCCTCCGAGAATCTCCAAACTCCCATTAAGCGAATAAAAGCTTTTAGTGACCAGGGATAACTTTCTTCCCATGTGCTGTTTTCCCTCTTTCTATTCCTTTTAAGCCAGTATTGCGTGTTTAGTACGTGTGCTTCGTCCGGGTCGGTATCTTGTCTAATACTGAATGGATAGCCCTAACCCTCTCAGCCCATGAATTTTCAGTGGCTACACTTTGGTAGGTCGCCTGTTCAGATGATTTAACCTCGAGCGCAGCTTCAATTTGGCCAACAAATTCCTCCGCATTTCTCCCTATGCGGATAAGAGGAGAAAGGTTAATACATTCTCGAATAGGAGTCGCTACTATAGGCACGCCGGCTGCCAAGGACTCATACATCTTAATTGGATTTGCTGACTGGGTCATATTCCGAACCTCAAAGGGTATAATTTCTACATCAAAATGCTTTACATAAGAGGGCAAGTTATTATAGAGTTTGGGCCCAAGGAAATGAATATTGGCTACACCTTTGCATATTTCTTCCCAATGATATTCCGGGCCTACTAAAACGATCCCCCACTCAGGACGTAATAGCGCTATGTCCCGGATCAGAGCATAATCAATCCAGGAAAATAAGCTTCCGTGAAAACCTACAATATATTGATGCTTTTCTTTAATGTGAGCCAAATCCTCAGGGATTCCCAATCCTTCCGCACTAAAGTGGTTAACGTCAGCCCCATTGCGAATGAGGACGGTTTTATTGGGATATCGGATCTGTGTTTGTTCCATTAGACGATCTGACGTCGTAACGATAACATCCGCTCGCTCCAAACAATCGTCAAAACCGACTTGCCAATGTGCAAATTCCTCAACGTATTCGTCGATATAATCGTAGACTGTAATATCCGGATTAATGAGGGAGTGAAAACGCATTCTCTCAGGCTGGTTAATCCAAAACACAACTTTGGTATTCCTTATCATTGATTTGATCTTCAGGTCACACAGTGTAGACATCAAATCATTAGAGATACATAAATTAGGCTCGGCAAACCAGTGTATTCCCTTGCCATCAGGATTTATATTAGCAAAAATAGCTTGATCTCCTTGTCTAGCAAACTCCCTGAGAAGCTGATGTGGCCTTTGAAAAATATCATCGTGCCAGGAAACTAACGGAGGATAAATAATAGTATATCGATTTGAACTCTCACTTTTCATTTCAAGATCCCTCCTCTCCTGTCGCCTTCCTTTTCAATCAAAAAACAGTCAGTCAATCCACCTGACCAGATTTGGGCAAGGGTCCAGGATGGATTTGTACTGCTCAAGCCAGCCGTACTTACCCTCAGGATCATACGCCATATACCTTTCATATTTTCTTAATCGATCCTCAACTCGAACCCAGCCAAGATGCTTGATTTTCATGAGGTCTGTACCGCTATTCCGTAATGACCCTACATTTTGGGGTAAGCGACCACAGTGCTGAGGAGTTTCCCTCCATGCTGGCTGAAAGTTCTCAATATTTCGCACTAGCATCGGCGTGTAATATTCATGGGCCTTCCAAAATGCATCAGCTCGATAGTTTTGTTCATCCCAAAGATCATAAAGTCGAAACCCCCAGACATCGACTTCACTTTGCACCATAAGTTGATCCAAAACTTCTCGTCGGGCTCCTGAATACACTTCGTCCGCATCAACAACCATAAACCAAGCGGGTTTTCTCTCTACAATCTTTGCATATAGATTTTTTCGCAAGACAATTTCGTTACTAAAATGACCATAATAGTTGGTATGAATAGTGGTTGGAATTAAACTTAAGGAATTAATCAAATCCATAGAATGATCGGTACTTTGATCATCAAGAACCACCAGTTCGTCCGCAAAAAGGTTAATATTCTCTATCACCCTGGATAAATACCGATCGGCCTCATTCTTCACGAGCATTCCAACGATCAGCTTCATTAAAATTCCTCCAAAACCTCTAGCGCATGTTGTACACGCTGAGACCAAGAATTTTCATAGGCCATTCTTAAATATAGTTGTTGTTCCTGTATTTTTACTTTAAGCACCGCTTTAATTTGACTGATAAACTCGGAACTGTTCTTTCCGATGCGCACTATCGGAGAAAGATTGACGCATTCGCGGATCGGGGTAGCTACTAAAGGAACCCCTGCTGCGAGATATTCATACATTTTAATTGGGTTAGCGGAATGAGTGACCTGGCGAACCTCGAAAGGAATCATCCCAACATCAAAATATTTGACATAGGAGGCTAATTTGTTATACGGCCTCGATCCTAAATAGTGAATATTTGGCACATTTTTATAATTATTCGGCAAACCACAATCCGGACCGATGAGTACGATTCCCCACTCGGGACAATTTAGAGCAATATCTCGTATGAGAGCAAAATCCACCCAAGATACCAGCGTGCCATGAAACCCAATAATCTGCTCATAACTTCTTCTCAGATTCTCCAAATCAGGGGCAATCACTACATCTTTAGTAAATTGATAAATGTCCGCTCCATTAGGAAGAAGAAATGTCCTACTGGGATATTTGATTTGAGTCAGTTCCAACAAATTGTGGGATGTGGTAAAAATAACATCTCCACTCTCTAAG
>JAJYAS010000460.1:2765-4064 GCA_021779415.1 Bacillota bacterium | reverse complement strand
CAAAGAAGAATCTGTCCGCAACGTCATAATCTGATACTTTTTCCCAAAAGCTCACTCCATTTAACGCATATGCCGAAGAATCCAACTTTACTGCATCTCCTTTTTTTAAAGACTTTGCCTCTACTGATGCTGCTTCTAACTCCTTGCTTAACTTTGGCCTATTATCAGTTTCACTTGACTCAGCGACCGGACTAGATTCCAGTATTTCTTTTTTTAGTGGCGTATCGCTTTGTCTTAGTTTGTCAGAGAGTCTTCGTAGTAAACCTCTTCGTTTTTCTTGATTAGTTGATTTTTCAGCTAATGCACTGTCACTTTGTTCATCTAGAGGGTTATCCTCTTCTCTCTCGTGCATTATTATTTATATAACCTTTGTATTCTATTACTTATAATTTAAGTATAAGATTCGTTGCAAACAAGTCAAATTCTGAATTTTATATTTTTATTCTATATAAACAACTAATTTTAGCTTGCTTTCATAATTAATCATCTTTTCTATTTCGACAACCAAAGTTACTTAAAGGTTACGCGTCCTCTAGGGGGAGCCAGTGCCAAAGAGCGGCTCGTCTCTTTCATGCGATAATCCTCGGTATACCTTCCTGGAGTAGAATCGTCTCTAGCTTCGGATCGGATCTGAGAAGCTTCAGTTTTCCATTATCCGTCACGATAACGATCGCTTTACTGGGCAGATAGAGTATAGGCAGGTGGGATGATAGACTCTTAACAATCACAGATTGGTCGTAGTGCTCTGCATGGGTCGCTACCGAAAACGGTAACATTCTCCAGCCATTTTCAAAAGTGAAGCAAGATGCTTCTGTACTACCTTCCGAAAATTCAAAGTTGATAGAAACATCACCTAAGATCGTAGCTCCGGCACTCAAGCCATAAACGATAGCACCCCGCGCAATGGCCGCCTCTATGCCGCTCTTGAGCGGATATTTTTCGTTGGCTCTCAAATATAATGACGGATCGCCGCCTCCCAGATAAATTATGTCAGCTTTAGCCAGGTCTGCTACGACCTGTTTGCTGGAAACATTTTGAGCAAACAGCTTAAGAATGCTTACTTTAACGTTTTCTGCCTGGAATGTTTTCGTGAATAACTCTATATATTTCTCGTTGTCCCTGCTGGCGGTGGGAATAAAAACCAAACGTAAGACCGGTTTGCGAGTCAACAGGTCTTTGATGTATTTATCAATAAGCCCCTTGTCTCCGTCACGCAACTGAGCACCCCCGGATAAAAGTACCATACCTGATCGGAGATAATTAGTTTTAGCAGCCACGGATATTATCCGTCACTTGTGA